>JAAXUP010000030.1:0-20810 GCA_013335935.1 Eubacteriaceae bacterium
GGGATGAGCGGTGTGCTGACCTTGGCCTTGGATGCCATGAAGGATACCGTGGAGGGGCTAAAAGAGGCTGGACTTCGTGATTCCGTAAAGGTCATCATCGGAGGCAATCCGGTCACAAAAGAAGCCTGTGCCTATATTGGTGCGGATGCCTTTACGACTAATGCGGCTGAAGGTGTCAAAATAGCACTAAAATGGGTGAAATAATATGAGTGACGTAAAAACCTTACAGGCTGACCGGACCAAAATGTTTGACGATTTGTACAGCAACATTGTGCCAAAACGGGTTCCAGTCAATATAAGCCTCCCTTTCGAGCCCGTCGCTCAATACGGTGGGATCAATTTAATAGAGGCTCAATGGAATCCCGGGTTGGTTGCTGAGGCTGCTGACAAGATTTGTCAGGATCTTTATTCAGATATCAATCCTTTTGGCGGGGCTTTACGATACCCTTCATTTTACACCGCTTTGAAGTCCCAGTCCTTCGTAATGGGATCAAACGGTTTTATTCAGCATCCGGAAGTCATTGGAATGCTTCCTGAGGAGTATGATTACCTCATCGAAAAACCCTTAGACTGTCTTTATGAAAAGGTTCTGACAAGGCAGTTTAAAGCTTTGGACCTGAAGGATCCCATAAACACTATGCTGAGTTTCACTAAAGGGGTGATGGCTTTTGGTCAGGACTTTGGAACAACTGGTTCCATCATTGGAGCCTTGAATGAAAAATACGGATATTATGGAGGAGGGATTTTTGACGGTGGCTTTACCGAGGCACCTGCGGATTTTCTGGCGGATCAGTTAAGAAGTTTTAAAGGCTTTGTGATGGATATGCGAAGAATGGGTGATAAGGTGCTGGACGCCTGTGAAGCCTTATATCCCATTGTCAGGGAAAAAGGCATGCCGAAGGAAATTACCAACAATGGTTCTGTTTTCTTCCCCCTGCATATGCCCACCTTTATGCGGGAAAAAGATTTCGCAACCTACTGGTGGCCTTCCTTCAAAAAATTGATTCATGAATACGCTTCCTTAGGCATCCACTCGACCCTCTTCTGTGAAGACGATTGGACAAGATACACAGAGTATCTCTATGAACTGCCAGTAGATACAAGACTCATGTTTGAATATGGTGATGCCCGGAAAATTAAAGATAAATTGGGGAGAAAACATATCATCACAGGCTTTTATCCGGTTACTTTGCTGAAAATAGGGACAAAGCAGCAGTGTATTGACAAAGCCAAAGAGTATATCGATATTCTTGCCCCCGGCGGGAAATACATGTTCAGCCTGGACAAGCAGCCTTTGGATATTGATGACATCAATGTGGAGAACTATCAGGCCGTTGCTGAATTTGTGAGAGATTATGCGGTGTATGACAATCCAGGGGAGCAGGCGGGAGAAGTTTTCTGCAAAGAAGATTACACAGCGCTGCCCTCCCGGGAGATCGACAGCAAATACTTCAGGACCTGGACTCAATTCAAGGCTGAAAACCCGGAAGTTCCCGATTTTGCCCGACCGAAGCTTCAGGGAATGGAAGAGATGCTTTTTCAATTTGCCATGCAGATGCTGCTTTAACACCAAGGGTAAACGAAATCTAATATATAGATAAATGGCTATTGGGTGATATCACCCAATAGCTATTTTGCTAATAGCTGAAAAATTATCATATTATAACTTTGCAAACATATACAAAAACAAGTTGACAAAGTAAATTAAGTAAGGTTAAAATTAAGTTAAAGTAAAAAAAAGAGCGGAGGGTTAATGAACGGGCCTTGAAAACGTTAACACAGGAGGTGGTATAGGCTCGGAAGCAAGGTTGCCAAGTTATTAAAAATAATTGTAAGAGGTGAATTAATGAAGATCAATAGAAATTTATTAAAATTTGCTGTTCTATGTACGGCGATGTCCGATGCCGGTATCGGTGCAACAACTCCAGCACTGGGTTCCATTGCGGCTGCCATGCCTTTAGTTGCTCCAGGCTTGATTCAAATGATATCATCCATATCTGCGCTTTTTCTGGCAATTACACCACCTTTTTATGCCAAAATGGTAAGTTTGGGCATTCGAAAACGTACGCTTTTATACTGGGCGGCTGCTTTATTTCTATTGGGTGGTATCGGACCCTATTTCTTTCACAGTAATATCTGGATCATCTTATTTTTTAGAGCAATCCTGGGGATCGGTACTGGGATATCCATACCCTTGTCCACAGACCTGGTTGTAGACTTCTTTGAAGGAAAAGAAAGACATTCCATGATGGGATACGTTTCTGCCACCACAGGAATCAGCGGGATCTTATTCCAGATGGTAGGAGGATATTTAGCAGGAATCAACTGGACATATTGCTTCCTGGCCTATGGATCAACGGTCCTCTTCCTTATTGCAGCCTTTGCCTTCCTTCCGGAGCCGGACAGGCAAGCTAAAATAGCTGTTCAAGAAGGAACTGCGGAAGTTCAAACGAAAATTAGTGGAAGCATTTATCTCATTGCGCTGCTTTTCGGAATTTTCTTTGTATTGTGGTATATTCTTCCCAACAATGGAGCAATGGTGATGATCATGGAAGGTATTGCCGTTCCGGCTCAAATAGGGGTTGCATTTTCCTTTGTTACCGTGGGCTCGTTCCTGATGTCCGTTACCTTTGGGCAGTTATTCAAGGCCTTTAAATTTTCTTTGCTTCCGATTTCATTTGTGTTGGGAGCTGCAGGCCTCTATACGTGTTATGCCAGCCACACCCTGCCGATGTTTACTGTGGGCATTACTCTTACGGGTTTTGGAATGGGGATCGTTGTCCCGGCGACCATGACCAAACTTACTGGATTGGTACCTTATTCGGCTGCCTCCAGGGTTATCTCCATTGGATTTTTCGCCATGGGATTCGGCGGGTTTTTACAGCCGATCATTTTCAACTTCTTCGGGCCAACCGGAGTGGGAAGAACGGCATTCTTCTATGGAGCCATAGGAATGGCAGTCTTTGCTGTGGTCATGTACGCAGTTGAAAAAGCGACAGCAGTCCAGAAAGTAGCGATAGAAACCAGCGAAATATAAAAAAAACGGCCGAAGCCCATGATTGCGCTTTGGCCGTAATATTTTGTAATTGTCCAAACTTCCTAAATCTAACCTCCAAGGATCACCGGGTAAACATGAATATTTTCTGCTTCTGAAAGGATATGATCCTCAAAAATCCGTTGCCCGTCAAGGATAAAAATTCCCGCTTCGCCGTCTGGGACAGCGGCTTTTTCAAGAGCGTCAGAGATGGTGCTGCCTGCAGTCATTTCTAATTCCAGAACGCCCGTCTCGTTCCCAAACTTTCGCAGGGAACTGCTGAGGGTCAAATAGATTTTCAACTATCTGCACGGACAAAGGCTTTAAGTTTGTCATTGTACTTCTCAATCAGTCTGTATGCGGTTGCTTCATCTAACTGGCCGAAAAGGCTTTTAGTTTCAAATAGTCTTTTTGGAAGTTTGACAGCGGTCTGGTCAAAGCCCAGTTTTTCTTTGATGCGAAGTTTCGTTTTATAGATTCGATCAGCAACTGCGGTAAGCTCTTCGTCTGTGATTTCTCTTCCAATAGAATTTAATGCGGCAATGATGGTGTTTCGGTCGTATACTTTTCTTGCGAAAAGGCAGATGACCAGGGAATTGAGCATGCATCGTTCTTTTTCCTCAGCAAATATGGCATCGACCAACTTTTCTTCATCAAGCTCTTTCATGGACTGGTCGATGGAGTATCCGCCGTTACAGAGGTGGGAATGTCTTGCCCCAACCACCGATCCGAGAATCGTGCCATAGCCTGTATGGTATCCGGACATTTCGTTGCCGGCAAAGGTAAGTGCAAAATCCTTTCCTCCGTAGATCTCACCAGCTTTTTCTGCTCCCATGCCTAAAACGATATAGAATTCGTTCTTTCTCCAGGCGATGTTTTTAAGGGCAGCCAGATAATTTTTAGTGTTTCCGAATTCCAGAGGAACCAGAGTATCTTCCAAAGTAACAAGACCTTTCTGGAACGCTTCTGTTGCCCAGCCAAGGACTACCCCTGCCGACATGGCATCCATGCCGTATTCTTCAACCGCGTCGATGAGTTCAAGAACTTCATCAGAGGATTTTACCCCCAGGTAGCTTCCTAAGGCGAAGATCAGCTCGTAGTCGTATCCTACGCTGATGGCTTCATATTCATGTCCGTCATCAAACTCTCGTCTGAACTGGCCGATGTGGATGCACCCTACGGGACATCCTGTACAGGCAAGTTTACGGACTAAATTATTTTTTGCAAAGGTCAAACCGGAGATGTCCGATGCATTTTCGAAAGTCGCCTGCTGAAGGTTTCTTGTTGGGAGGCCTCCTGCTGCGTTTAAGGGTTCAATGTTGATGGGTGTTCCGGCATCATGATACTTTGCCATGATTTCTGTGGACGTGACTTTTTTGTAGATATCCTGGTAAACCTTGAAATATTCCTTAAAATTCTTAATAGGCATGTTTCTATCGCCAATGATGGAAATGGCTTTTAAATACTTGCTGCCGAAAACAGCCCCAAGTCCCAATCGGCCAAAATGCCGGTAGGTATCCACGCAGACACTTGCATAACTGACCTGGTTCTCACCAGCTGGTCCGATCCGGATGATGCTTCTTTTTCCGCTGCCGGGTTCTTTTTCGCGAATTACGCCACCGACTTCATCAGAGGACATTCCCCAAATCGCTCGGGCATCCTTAACCTCGATATTGTTTTTACTGATGGAAAGGTAAGAGGGCCGTTTGGCTTTTCCTGTAATGACGATGGCGTCATAGCCTGCCATCATCATGGTCATTGCCATTCTTCCACCGGCGTAACTCTCTCCAAGCTCTCCCGTGAGGGGAGAAATGAACATAGCTACCGTTTTTGTGATGACTGGAAATACGGTTGTCGCTGCGCCATTGGCAAATACAATGGGCTGGTGTCCATCCAGGACATCAAGCTCAGGCCTCATATTTTCCTCTAAGAGTTTGGAGGCGACACCAACTCCGCCAAGATATTCATAGAGATCTTCCCGCTTTTCGATCCTGATTTTCTCAGTTGTAAGATCTACATATAATACGGTGATATATTTTTCATAGAACATCTTCTTTCTCCTCCATTCTCAGACAGTCGTGGGGACAGAACCTGGTGCATACACCGCAGTGCTTGCAGATCACAGGCAGTTTATGTTCTTCGTCATAATGGACTGCGCCAACGATGCAAGCCGCTTCGCACTTTCTGCAGCTGATACATTTTTCTTCCTTAAATACAACGCCGCCACCTGCTCTTTTTTCAAGAGCGCCAGTAGGACATGCCTGGTAACAGGCGGGTTCCCCCGTACAGGCTAAACAGACAACTGCTTTGTAATTGCTTTGCATTCCGTCTTTTGTTTTGACCTTGATCGCACTCTGGGAAAGAGAGTGGTTTTGATGATTGACACCTGCGCAAATGAACATACAGGTAAAACAACCGATACATTTGTTCATTCCATCAGCTTTCAATACTTTTGGCATGTTCTCACCTCGTTAAATTATTATCGAAAATTATCATTTTATGTATTATACATAAGAGATCCTTAAATGTAAATAGGGTTGATTAGGGAATAACTGCGCTGAAAAGAGTATAGATGCGGTTGATTTCGTTAATAATTAATACCCGAAAATTATTGCCTCAACGCAGGAATCAGAAATGATATTATAAAAAACGACAAAATAACAAAATTAATGATATTGAAATCTTTTTCAATTGTACTATTATGGGGCAAAAAGTATAATGCACGAAGTGTTTTGTATACATTAAGCAGAACAGGATCAGATTCATCCAGAAAAAGTCAGTAAAAAATATTTCTTTACCAGGACAAAGAAGTGAGAAAAAAATCAAAAAAAACTTTAAGAGCTGATTGTGAAAACGCTAACAATTTTAATTGTAAAAATATCACCTTTATTTAATTCAAATCAGACACTGGAAATTATGATAAAATAGTATTATAAAATGTGTGAATGAAGGGGATTTAGGATGAACAGCAAAGTATACCGAAAGAATGACATCATAACACTTGATATTATAAATCTGACCTCAACAGGAGAAGGCATCGGAAAAATCGATGGGTTTGCAGTGTTCGTCAATGACACATTGCCCGGAGAAAAGGTAAAGGCGAAGATCACTCTGGTGAAAAGCAGCTATGCCCAGGCGGAACTGATCAAAATTCTTGAGGAAAGTGTTCACCGGACACAAGCCCCCTGCAGTTATTTTGGGGGGTGCGGTGGCTGCCAAATTCAGAATTTGAATTACCCTGAACAGCTCACAATCAAAACCAAAATGGTGAGGGATGCCCTTGTCCGTATTGGAGGCTTTTCCGAGTCAGACGTCCTGATCAAGCCGGCAATAGGCATGGAGTTGCCCTTCGGGTACCGTAATAAATCCCAGTATAAAGTCTCCTCCCAGGGAGTTTTGGGCTTTTATGCCAAGAAGAGCCATCATGTGGTTCCTCTTCAGAAATGTTTGATTCAGATGGATGAGGGGACGGAGCGAATCAGCGTTCTTAATGCCATCATTGCCGGAAATCATATCAGCGTATACGACGAAAACAGCGGGAAAGGCCTTCTCCGGGGAATTGTGGAGAGGACCTCCTCCTTAAACAGGGATACCATGCTGATTTTTGTCATCAACGGGGAAGCGCTCCCCAATCAAAAGGAAATCATAAAAAGTATCACCTCCAAATTTGAGGATGTAAAAAGCATTTACCTGAATGTGAATAAAGACAAGACCAACAAGGTCATGTCAAATGACAATAGGCTGATTTGGGGAGTGGAACGGATCCGGGACAATATCGGGGATTCACAGTTTGACATCTCACCCTTGTCTTTCTTTCAGGTCAACAACCAGATGACTAAAGTAATTTATGACAAGGCAGCGGATTTTGCTGGATTAAACGGAGAGCAGACCGTATTCGATCTCTACTGCGGCATCGGCACCATTGGGATCTATTTATCTGAGAAGGCAAAAAAAGTGTACGGCATCGAAATCGTTTCGGATGCAATCAAGGATGCAAACCGAAATGCCAAGATAAACGGAGTGGAGAACATCGAGTTTATAGAAGGAAAAGCAGAGGAAAAAATAGAAGACCTTCTTGAAAGCGGTATAGCTGCGGACGTGATCGTCCTGGACCCTCCAAGAAAAGGCTGCGACGAAAAGCTTCTCAGTACGATCCTTAAGGTCAAACCGGCGCGTATCGTTTACGTATCCTGCAACCCAGCAACCCTGGCCCGAGACCTTAAAATTTTGTCTGCAGAATATGAAATCAAGGAAGTGCAGCCAATTGATAACTTCCCCCACTCCATGCATGTTGAGACAGTCGTGCTGATAGAGTGCCGAAAGCCATGATATACAGCGGTTGTAGCGTTTTTGACAACTTTATATTAAACAAAAATCCTCGTTTTTTGTGATGAAAACGGGGATTTTTTATAGGGGGGTGCATACAATTTCGCGAATATAAACAAATGCGCGGAATTGATAGGATTCCGCGTAATGGTTATGAATTAGCCTAAATGTGACAATATGTTTCCATAGTAGGGACAAGTAAACTATTATAAGACCTAAATCAAATAAAATCCACTCTATGAATTCGCCGGGATATATGCAGTTGAGGGGATCTCTGGTACGAACACTAAGAAACGAGAAGAGTTCAACCACATGACTAAAGACTGCAGGAAGAAAAAAATTGACCGGATCATCACAAAGTCGATCAGCAGATTTGCCAGAAATACTTTGGATTGGCTGAACTAAGTGCGTGAACTTAAGTAGCTTGGCATTGGGGTGACATTAAAAAGAGAATATAGATACACTCTATGCCTAAGGAGAGATGCTTCTCACTATCCTTTCCTAACTGGCCAAGGATGAAAGCCGATCCATTTCAGAAAACTCCACCTGGAGGATCCGTCGAAGATTTGAGAATGGGCAATTTGGGTGGTATATGAAAGTGGGAAGTTGATTGTTAGGTTTATAAATGGGAGTGAGTCGTTGTGTGGTGGGATATATGTAAAATAGTGCAGCACCCGGAGCGAGTGCTACGACCCTCTTATTAGTAGTCCTTGATTTTATTTAAACAGTTTGAATAATATACTATCGCGAAGGACAACAATATCCTTGAGTACGACTGCTTTTGCGCAGTTAATTAAAAACTCAGAAAACAGATATCTAAGGTGCATGTATTTTGTTGTAACCTAAATCATGACAAATGATGACAAAAAATGCATAGAAGCCATGAAATATTTGTCAAAGTGTTTGACAACTAATTGATTAAAAAATATTAAGCTGATATAATCAATTCAGTTCAATGTTGATTAATAAGTTTAATATATATACTGATTTCTTTCAGGTAAAAAAAGAAAATGGTATTTGTTATTTCAAATAAAGAATTTAAAAAATACAAAAATTACAAGGGGGATGCAGATGATAACGTTTGCGAAATCAAAATGGAGTAAGATGGTATCAATACTATTAGTAGCAGTCATGCTATTCACAATAATAGATGTGCCACTAGCTCAAAATGTAAAAGCTGCCGAAACAACGACTGAGCCACAGACATCTGTTACAAAAGAAAATCCAACACCAGTTGAAGTACCATCAGAAAATACGGAGTATGCAACTATCTATGATAATGGAGATGGAACAAAAACAGCTTATGTATACTCAGAACCTATAAGGTATGAAGATGAAAATGGTAAATTGACAGAAATAGACAATAGCATTATCCCCATGACTGAAGATGAAAAAACAAGGTTAGATAAAAAAGGATACTATGCAAAAAATAAATCCAATATTACAGACGTTTATTTACCTGAGAATCTTACAGATAAGGAAAATAATGTTCTAGTAGAAAAAGATAAATATAAGATTGAAATGAAACCCCTGTATGAAAAACAAATATCATTAAAAGATGGTCAAAAACCTTCTGAAATAATTGAAACTGAAGTGAAAAAAGAAGATGGTACTACAACTAAAGAACCAACTTCCATCAAATATAAAAGTAACTTTGATGAAAACGTTTTTTTAGAATATGTACCTACAAATAACGGAGTTAAACAAAACATAATTCTTAATGAAAAACCAGAATCCAACATATTTAGTTATGAAGTAAAATTAGAAGGATTATACCCAGAAAAACAAGATGATGGAAGAATTCTACTCAAAGATAGCAAAACTGAGAAAGTCGTAGGGCAATTTCAAGAATGCTTTATGACAGATTCCTCAGAGTCGTACAACTATTCAGATGATATTACAATGAATATAGAAGCGCAGTCAAATAATATATATAAGTTAACTTTCAAAGCAGATGAAGGTTTTTTAAATGATTCCCAAAATAAATATCCAATAACGATTGATCCATCAGTCACTGTAACAGGAACGGCAAATACCTTTGATAGTTATGTTCAAGAAGCTTATCAAACTAGCAACTACTCTAGTAGTGATAACTTAAGAGTTGGATATGATAGCACCACAGGAAAGGTTAGAAGTTATATTGCATTCAATTTACCTGATATAGCAGGTGGATTAATAACTGATGCTAAAGTAAAATTTTATGAATTAACGGGAAATACTACAGCAGCCTATATAGATTTATATAGACCAGCAGCTAACTGGTGGGGTACCACTATTAATTGGTCTAACCAACCAGGTACAACAGGTAGCTATTATGATAGAAAAACGGTTAATAGTTCGGGATATTATGAATGGGCAATTCCAGGACTAGTTAGCCAGTGGTACTCCGGCGCTATTCCTAATTATGGGATTGTGCTAAAGGATAGCGCTGAAAACCTAAGATACCGAAAATTCTACTCATCAGAGAGTGCTACAAGTAAACCAGTTTTAACTATTACATATACACCAAAACCTGCAGCACCAAGCCTTGCCATGGCAAGTAGTGGCATAAATACAGGGACGAATTATGCAAATCTTTCATGGAATTCAGTAAGTGGAGCAACTAGTTATAAAGTAGGGATATTTAATGGATATCAATGGGAATTTTTTGACGCTGGAGCAAATACTACCTATAGCACAATGAATATGAAAATATGGCCTACTCCAGCAGAAATAAACGCAATGGTACCTCCTAGTAGTACTATACTTCATAATAATGTAGCAGGTGTTGAACTAGCAAACGATCCAGCGATACTATATGCAAAGCAAAATCAAGGCTATGGTGCAAACCATGCATACTATTTCATGTTAAGGGCATATAACAGCTATGGTCAATATACAGATTCAAACTACATAGCTTCGAATGCCATTGATTCTACGAGTCCAAATCAACCATCAGCAGTATCTACATCTATTGTCTATGCACCTTTAAATTGTGAAGACGAGATCGATCTTACAGCAACTTGGCCAGCAACCACAGACTTGCCCACATTTTCTAATTCTGGTATTAAACAATATCGGGCACAGTTATACATAAATGGTTCTTTATATAGAGAAAGAATTACATTTTCAAACTCAGTTTTATTTGATTATATAAATGATAATTGTTCGGCTTATGTAAGAGTTATGGCTGAAGATAATAATGGAAATACATCTTTTTACACTCAATCAAGCACGTTGGCAATTCCAGATAGAACAGGTCCTGTCATGCCAAGCAGTTTTACTATTGATACTAGTAGTTGGACAAATAATACCTCACCAACAATATCATGGACAGGTATAACAGATGAAGGCAACAATTTACAAAGCATTCAATATAAAAAAGATAATGGCACATGGGCAGACACTGGAAACAATAGTTCAAGTGGAAGTTATGTATTGAATTTATCCAGTTTAAGCGATGGGCAACATACCATAACAATAAGAGGCATTGACAGTGAGGGGAATATTGGAGCAGAGAAAAGCGTCTCGTATTACAAAGATACCACAACCCCAACAGCAGAAATAAATAGCCCAAGCATAGATTCCGAAGCAGATGGTATAGTCAATATTTATGCAACCATTAATGATTTGCATTTACTCTCTTGGAGGTTAGAAGAAGGAAGCGGTATATCTCCTACGACCTATAGCCTTTTAAAAGAAGGCACTAATCTAAAAGTTAATGATTTTATTTATAGCTTGGATACTTCAGGATTTATAGAACAAAGCAAACACAAAATAAGACTCACAACAACCGATATTGCTGGAAATAGCAAAGAATACTCAGTAATTTTGACAAAAAGTTTAAATCCACAAAATACAGAAAAGAAAATCGATATCTTAGATCCTTTATCGAACACAATTATTAATAATGCTCAGAGCCAAATTGAATATAGTATCGTAGGACTCGATAAAAATCTATATAAAGAAAAATTATTTATTAATAATCATTTGGTGCAGGAAGAGTCTATCTCAAACGAAGGATTATTTTTAAATGCACTTAATTATCAAGAAGGTACATCAAATGAAATTATGGTTAAAACCACTGATGAATCAGGCAATGACTTTTATTCCGTAATTTCGCATAAGAAGACTATCTACTCAAATACATTTACTACAATTAATGATCTTGTGCTTGATAATGCAGGTAGGAGCTCAAATGATTCAATAAAAATTACTTCTGGATTAACTGGGACAGTAGAAGTAGATCCTAGTAAAACTGTTTCGTTTGCAGGAAAAATTGATAGCATCAAGCTTGTAGAAAATAGCGTTAAACCTGTGGGAACATCAATAACTTATAAGGTTAAGCTTGGAGATGGTAGTTGGATATCTATAAATCCTAACTCAAAGATTGCCATCGATACTATCAATAATGGGATGACGAATGAAAGTAAGATTTCTATCAAGGCTGAGCTTTCATCAAATACTGCTGGTGTTACACCTGAAATTTTGAACTGGCAGCTCGAAGCAGTATATCTTGATGCGGGCCAATCTTTCGATGTAAAGTTATTGGATGAGCCAAGCAGCTTGACTGCTTTTCCAAATGCTGATTATAAAACGCTCCTCAGATGGAACAGCACATATTCAGAAAATGAAGGTGTGACTTATAACATATATAGAAGTAAGAATTCTGAATTTATGCCATCCGAGACCACCTTGATAGCCGAAAATATTAATGATAAATATTGGTATGATTACAACTTAGATTATGGACAGACCTTCTATTATAAGGCCACTGCAATTAAAAACTTTGATAATACTACAAGGGAGAGTATAGCTTCAAACGAAGCTTTCGCAAAAGTAGTTGATGAAGATGAATTAAATAAACGACTGGGCTTGCAAAATTATTGGGGATACAGTACTTTTTCAACTGGTTCAGGCACAGGATATATTGAAGCGAGCAAAGGAAATCTTGTATATCAAGCAACCGACACGGTTGTTCCTGGACCATATTTGGCAATGGTAATGAAAAGAACGTATAATAGTCAAGCAACATCCAAAACAGCATTAGGAAGTGGTTGGGACTTTAGTTTTAATACTTCTCTCATGAAAGAGTACCTGACGACAACTGACCCAGGCACTGGTTTGGCTGTAACAAAAGAAGTTGGTATGATTTTAAAAGATGGAGATGGAACATTGCATCGTTTTCTTCTAAAAGATACTGACAGCAATCCAAATACTTTTGAAGGATATATGACTCCAAAAGGAATATTTATGGAACTGACTGTTGATGCAAACGGTGTATATAAAATAAAAAGAAATGATAACATTGAATATACATTTAACCAGAGTCTTCAGATAATAAAATTTTCAGAGCCTAATGGAAATGAACTTAATCTGGCATATGATACTTCAAAGGGATATTTAAATAGTGTAACTAATGAGTACGGCGATATATTAACGCTAAATTATAATCAAGAAGATCTTCTTGAATCCGTTATACAACCAGATGGTCAAATTATAAATTATTCATACGATAATCAAAATAGACTTGATGAAGTTTCCCAAACAATAGATAGTGGTGAAATTTATCATGAAAAATACGACTACGTTAATGATGACTTTAGAGTTGAAGATCCAGGCCAGTGCAAGCACAATTCAGATATTGCAAATTTATTTAACAAGTGGTACACAAGCATCGATTTAACTGGCTCAGGAAAGGTTATTCAAGTAAATTATGCAAATGGTGAATATAATAGTGTAAACATTGGAAGCAATCTCTGTCAGGTTACAAATGATAAAAACAAAACAACGTCTTTGGAATTTGAAAGTACGGGCTTAATTACCAAACGGACAGCTGCTAATGGACGCTGGGTTAGTTATACCCATGACGATAATTATAAAATTACTGGGGTTGCTTATCAGAATATTGTCGATGGAGTTGTTCAAAATATCAATAACACTTACACCTATGATAACAAAGGTAACCTTCTCACGGCAATAGATGCCATGGGCAATATAACCAGCTATGGGAGCTATAATAACTTCAATGATCCAAGTAGCATATCAACTCCTAAAAATGAAACATCAGATTTAACTGTAAGCTACAGTTATGATAACCTAGGAAATATAGTAGGTGTGACAGATCCTGCCGGAAGACAAGTTACAAACAATTATCTCTCTAACGGTTTAATCGATCAGACGACAAATGAATACGGGAGTTCTACTTCGTATGACTACAACAACAAAGGGCAATTAATAAAGGTAACTGATGCTCTTGGATATGAAAGCGAAATATTATCTTATAATTCGATGGGCAAACCGCTTATAGTAAAAGATAAAAAGGGGAATATTACCTCCTACAGCTATGACAAATTGGGGAGAAATACGAGTGTGACTTACCCTGATGGCAATTCTGAGAGTTGGGTGTATGATCTTAACAATAATGTCATCAAATATATGAATCGTCGAGGAATCGAAACCAAATATGAATATGATGCATTAAATCGGCAAATCAAAACCATCCTGGGAAATGATGGGGAAATAGTTACTGATTTCTCATACGGAGTAGATGGAAATCTAATTGTTACCCAAACCGATCCTGCGGGTAAAGCAAGCAAATCATTTTATAATGAGGTCGGAAATTTAGTGAAAGAAGAATCCGGGGGAACCTATGTCAACTATGAATATGACTTTTTAGGTAACCGGGTTAAAATAACAGATGAAGATGGAAAAATCATAAAGTCTGAGTATGATATTTTAAACAGACAGACAAAAACCATTATCGTTGATAGTGTAAATGGAGATATTATTAAGAATGTTGCCTATGACCTTTTGGGTAATGTTTTGACCAGTATAGACGGTGAAGGCGATGTGACAACCTATACTTATGACAATCTTTCAAGACTAACGACTGTGGTTCAAACCGTTGAGGGGACTGATCAGACTACGGCTTATTCCTATGATATCGTTGCTGGTGACAAGATTAAAAATATCATAACATTCCCAAATGGAAATCAGAAGGAAACCTACTTGGATAAATTGGGTAGAATTACAGAGGATAAGGATTTGGGAGATCCTAATTCTGGGACATCAATGCACTCCATATATACGTATGATGCCAATGGAAATTTAATTTTGACTACAAAAAATGATGGTGTGCAAATTGAAAATTTATATAATAACCTGAATCAGCTATCGAAGACGATTTATGAAAAGGATGCCTCCAACAATCCCAAAAAATATACAGATTATACCTACGATCTAAATGGAAATCGAACATGCATGAAGGATTATGATTCAACCTTGATCACAGAAGCATCATATGCTTATGATGAACTCGATCGTCTTATACAAAAGGTCCAAGATGGTGACAGCATAACCTTCGCCTACGACGAGAGTGGAAACACGAAGATGGTAACTTATCCAGATGCGTCAAGCGTGACAGAAATTTACTATACCTATAACGCAGATAATCTTCTAGAGAGGGTATCCGTAAAAAAACAAGGTTTGAGCGAAGCCAAAACTGCAAGGGAATATTTCTACACAGCATCTTCTAAACTAGATTATACAAAGGACTACAGGCAATTTGAAACCAGCCAGACAGATTATATCCAAACGGATTATGATTACAATAATATCGGGTTGGTAAATAAACTTGAATACAAAGACAGCACTAACCTAAATGAAATAAAAGCAAGTTATAGTTACACTTATGATAAGAAAGGATACATCCAGACAGAGTCGATTATTGATAAATACCCCACAGAGCAGGTCAATGCGACAAAAAGCTATCTTTATGATGATATTGGAAGGCTTAAGAGTGCGACAAACCTGGATAATCTAACATCTACAACTACCACTACGGGCTATACCTATGATAATATGGGTAATAGATTGACAATGAATAATGGCACTGACAACTTTAGTTATTCCTATAATGAGTTTAATCAACTTACTAATGTAGCTAAAAATGGACAGGCTAATTTTACCACCTACCAGTACGACAGCAGGGGAAACCAGATTAAGGAAACCACGAAGAAACAAGTTTTGGAAAGTCAAGTCACCGTGACGACTGACTTTACTTACGACAAAGCGGACCGATTGACAGAGACAGCGATTGCTTACCAAGGGTATGAAGGAACACAAAATACATACAACACCTATAATGGTGATGGGCAGAGAGTTAAACGACTTGAGAATGGATATGGGACTAAATTTTATTATGTTGGATTGGATCTGCTTTTTACATCAGATGTCAATAACAACAAGGTGACGGAAAATATACTCGATCCTTCGGGAAGTATTGTTGCATCAAAAAGGTTTGATGGAAATTATGCAAATATGTATTACTTCTACCAGTACGACATCAGGGGAAGTGTAACAGATATAGTACAACCCGATGGGACAATGGTTAAAGGTTACAATTATGATGAATATGGCAACAGCAAGACTAAAGGCAATTCAAGTTTTATAAATGAAACGACCTTTACAGGAGCAGTTGCAGATAAGAGTAATGGACTCTACTACATGAATGCACGTTTCTATAACCCTGAAAGCGGAAGGTTTTTAAGTAAGGACACCTACCCTGGGAGTACGTCCGACCCTGTAACCCAAAATCTTTACACTTATGGAAACAACAACCCTACCAATATGGTGGATCCAACAGGACATTTTGCATTGCCGGCGCTAGCAGTTGGAGCATTTGTTGGAGCATTAACAGGATTGGTGGTTACAGCAGTAGCTGATTATGCTGATGATGGCAAGTTTAATAGCCCTCATAAGAAATATTTAGGTTCGGCAGTAAATGGTGCGATTACAGGTGTTGCTGCGGTTGCCACTTGTGGGGCATCACTTGCTAGAACAGCTATTGGTATGGGAATAGCAAGTGCTGCAGGAAGCTACTATAATCAGAAGATATCAACTGGAAAAGTAAGTTCTAAACAAGTAATTAAAGATGGAGTAATCGGTGGAGTTTTAGGAGCGGCCGGTAAAACATTAGGGCAAGCTGTTCAGAAGGGCACATCCAAGGCTGTCAGTGCAAGTGTATCAAAGGGTGGGTTAGAAATTGATGTAGATACTGTAATTGATTCTGCTAACGCAATGAAGAAAGGTGGCGAGTCAGTTGTAGGTCATGCATTACAAAAACACGCAGGTAGAAATCCAGATATTTGGGGAAAAATTAAAGGAAACGCAGGTCAAATTAATGAAACCGCTATGAATCACTTAGATGATATTTTAAGCGGATCAGGAGATTTTAAAACTGTGACTACTGATAAAGGCGTCAAATTCCTCGAAAAATTACTTCCAGATGGTAGAGGCGTTCGTTTAAATATGGATGGAACATTTAAAGGTTTTATTGATCAAATCAAATAAGAGGTGACTATGGATAATATAGAAATACTGATTAGTGACATAGCTGTGAGTTCACTCAATAATTTTCTAAAAAATAGTTTGGGTGTTGTCAAAGCAAATGTCATCAATTCACATTTTTTTAATGACAAAAGCAACGAAGATTTTGAGTTCTTTGACGAGATGAATCTAACAGAATACTATTCAGAAACAAGAACAGGTAATCTGTTTATTTCGAAGCTAACTCTTGGTATTGATATTTCAGACGTGATGATTATTATATCAAGTGAAAATATGAAAGCTGACATTGAACTAAGCTTTGGAGAAGATGTGTTTGAAAACAGCAGTGAAAATGAGATCAAGTCTAAAGTAATAAAACTTGTAAAGTTTCTGCAGGTGCTAAATAAAGAATTTCCAATGGATCAAATAACCGTTGGGTTCGAGCCAATCTCTGACACTGAGCTGAATTTGCTAGTAATAAACAATAAAGAAATTTGTGTTTGTACAGAAATGGATGATATTCTATCTAATCTTATTAAAAACGATATTTGTTGGGATGAAGTAGATTAAAGCAGGTTGAATCAAATAAATAACTTACTATAGCACCCCAAACTGATACAACAAACGGCTTGAAATGGCGGTTGGAGAACACTGCCGACCACCCACTTGACACACAAAGGGTCATTTCGACCACGTACTTAAAGCCTTTAAAACGTCGGTACTACCGGCGTTTGTGAATCGGGGCGACCACGTCCCTTTATCCCGCAGCTGAATCATATTTTCAACAGGCAGTGGTTTTGACTGAAAAAGGCGAAGCGGAACGCTCGCTAATTTCTTCCCCAACAGGCGATTATCGTCGCCAGTGGTATCTTTTCGCTACTTGGGATGAGAAAACGCAACAGGGCGAACGTGTGCCATAGGTGGAGAAAAAACAGTAACCAAGTGACGGTAAAACCCTGAAAGCCTTGCAGAAGAAATGAAAATCGTTGGTCATAACAGTTTTTTGGTTAAAAGCTGCAAGATTATCTCGGATGCTGTCAAATGTGACCACACCGAAGCAAAAGAATACCAAAACTATCGGGATGTCATTACCCGAGGGCTGGTCAAAGACCTTCAGCATTATGATGAGGAGTTAAAGTCTGTGGATAAGAAATTGGAGCAAATGTACCATGTCCTTGGCTGTACCTTAGCCACCATACCCGGAATGAACATTACTACGACGAATATGGCAACAGCAAGACTAAAGGCAATTCAAGTTTTATAAATGAAACGACCTTTACAGGAGCAGTTGCAGATAAGAGTAATGGACTCTACTACATGATTGCACGTTTCTATAATCCCGAGAGCGGAAGATTTTTAAGCAAGGACAGTTATCCCGGAAGTGCAGCGGACCCGGTGACTCAGAATCTATACACTTATGGGAATAATAACCCAACCAATATGGTGGATCCGACTGGACATTTTGCATTGCCGGCAATTGCTGCTGGAGCAGCCTTTGGAGCGGTTTTTGATGTTATAGTTACAGCAATATCTGATTATGCGGACGATGGCAAAATCAATCAACCTGCGAAGAAATACTTGGGTGCTGCTGTAAGGGGGGCAATAGTTGGTGCTGCAGCGGTTGCGACCGGAGGAGCTTCGTTAGCAAAAACAGCGATTGGAATGGGAATAGCAAGCGCAGCAGGAAGTTACTCCAACCAGAAAATTTCTAATGGGAAGGTCAGTGCCAAACAGGTAATAACTGAAGGCGTAAGTGGTGGAGTGTTCGGGGCAGCAGGAAAGATGCTTGGGAATATTGTGCAGAAGGCTACAACTAAATCTGTAAGTGCGAGTACTACTAAGTCAGCAGCTAAAGCTGTAGATATAGTTCCTGAATCACTAATGAAAGGACCGGCGGATACAAGAGTTTACATAGGAATCAAGGATGGTGTACCAGACTATGTTGGAATAACAAAGATATAGGAAAACGTCAGGCACAACACGGAAATAGATTTGACTTCTTAAGAGAAATTACATCTGAACCGGTTACAAGAAGGCAAGCAAGGGCAATCGAGCAAGTGCTGATGGAAATAAACCTGGATTTTAGTAACAAAATCAACAGCATAAGTCCTAATAGAGGTTGGTATAATGATGCCATTAATTGGGGTAATAGTTGGCTGAAAAATAGTAAATTTTAACACAAGGAGTGTTCAGTATGGGATTTAAAGAATTGATTGCTATGAAGAAGGTACGATCAAAACCCTCAGAGGGAGACGTTTTTGTTATTCAACCCAAAGAAGGGACGTATTACTATGGTAAGGTTATATTAACAAATATAAAAAGCAAAGACTCTTTTATTAATGGAATGTCATTGGTGTATATTTACAATAAGGTATCTTCTCAAAAAAATGCTATAGAGGGGGTTGAAGACAATGATTTACTAATTCCACCAATTATTGTAAATAACCAACCATGGCAAAAAGGATACTTTGAGACTGTAGGTAATGTTGGCATAACTGAAAATGAAATGAATGTGGATTTTGGATTTTGGGACACGCTTAAAAAAAAGTTTGTAAATTGTAACGGAGATGAACTATTAAAGAAACCAAAATACTGGACGCATTATGGACTAGGAAGCTTTGGGGTGGTTGGGAAAGAAGTACAAAAAGCATTGAATGAAGGTAAATGATGCACTTCAAATTTCTTGACAATATTATGCAGAAGAGCATCGGCCTATTTCAGACACCCTTATTTCAAAGTGCCATAAAGAAAGGGACGATAAATATGTTTAATAGTAACCAAGAACTTAGAGATTTTGCATCAATTTTATGTGAAGAATTAAAACATAATGATGAATTTGAGCTAGCTAATGAATTGAGAATGTGGAATGAAGATGCATTTACAAGTTCGACTGAATTTCTTGGTGAACTTATGCTCATCTTAGAAAAAGTAATACTATCACCAAAGATATTGAGTATGAAACCACAAACTGAAGAGTGCCTGTCAACAATTAAAAAGGCACTCGGATAATCCACGTTATAATCTGGCGGACACAATTTAAGCAACCTAACATACAGTGAGTTTAAGCGGATTTCAGGCATCACCGACCACCTATCTGACACATAAAGGGTCATTTCGACCACTTCATAAACAGCTTACAAACGTCGGCATTGCCGGCGTTTGTGCTATGTCGCAGGCGCAAGGCGACCACGCGGCATTATCCCACATCAGAATCACCCGGAATGAACATTACTACGACGAATATGGAAACAGCAAAGTAAAGGGAAATACCAGCTTCATTAATGAAACGACCTTTACAGGAGCAGTGGCAGATAAGAGTAATGGACTCTACTACATGAATGCACGTTTCTATAATCCTGAGAGTGGAAGATTTTTAAGCAAGGACAGTTATCCCGGGAGTGCAGCAGACCCGGTGACTCAGAATCTATACACTTATGGGAATAATAACCCTACCAATATATATTTCAAAGAAAAATTCGAGGCGGCTAATTTTGGGGTCTTGTTTATTGAGGAAATAGATCAGATTCCTGAAAAAATGCAGTTAGGAATTATTGAAATATTAATGAAATACCATCAAAGTAAATTTTATGATAACACATTAATTCCTCTTAACGTGCGTGTTATCATTGCATCACGGGGACAGTTAGAAAAAGAAATTGAGATGAAAATTCTGAACTCTGAATCTAACAATGGATTAGATGCTGTAAAAATTAAGATCCCCCCGTTAAGAGAGAGGATAGATGATATCCCATTAATTGCAGTATATATATTTAAAAAATGTAATAAGAATCTTGTATTAAATTTGAAGGAAATTGATCCAGTGATTTTTCAAATGTTTTCAAATTATTTATGGCCTGGAAATGTCCGCGAACTAGAACACGTCATTGAAAGAGCTATGAATCTGGCATGGATTCTTAGAGAGTTAACTTTGGACATAACTTGATATTATTGGTTCAGGTGCAAAAATCGCTCTACCCGAAATTCCAATGTTCAAATCTAATTATCTTTGATAGAATTAAATGAATAAATATAAATCTCAAAATTAAATAGTGATGAAAGATTAAGATCCAAAAGGCAAAACGATAGAATGTTTAAACTTCTGTACTTGCGATTGTATAGTTCAGAGGTATTTTGTTATAGG
>JAAXUP010000030.1:20820-21659 GCA_013335935.1 Eubacteriaceae bacterium
TGTTATAGGGAGGGTCAGGGGGGGCAAACTTAATCACATAATCCAATTCCGCGTAATAGTATCATCCTAATACCCAAACACAGGTTTGATATACATCTGGACAGCTTAGATGTACAATGAAAGTATAATCGGAGGTGTTTGAAAATGAAAAAAATCATAGCCTGTCTTTCTGTGATATTTATTGTCATCCTTTTGAATGGATGTGCTCCTGATGATTCTAGACCCTTGGCGGATGTTGAAATTAAAGAGTATCAAGGGGAAGACCTGTCCTCCATATATGATTTCAGGGAAAACTCCATAAAAGGCGTCCAGGAAGTGGATATCGAGAAGTATTCCCTCACCGTAGATGGACTGGTGGAAAATCCCGCCGTTTATACCTATGACCAGGTGCTTTTAAAGGATCCCTATACCAAAAAGGTCACACTGAATTGTGTGGAAGGGTGGAGTGTCGATATTTTGTGGGAAGGTGTAAAAATTTCTGATATAATAAATGATCTGAATGTAAAAAAAGAGGCAAATACGATCATCTTCCATTCAGTGGATGGTTACACAACATCACTGCCCCTGGACTTCATCATAGACAAGAATATTCTATTAGCATACAAAATGAATGGGGTCGTCATTCCCCCTGAACGGGGATATCCTTTCCAGGTAGTGGCGGAAGACAAATTGGGCTACAAATGGGCAAAATGGGTTAACCGCATTGAACTGTCAAAGGATGAAAACTATCAGGGCTATTGGGAAAGCAGAGGATATGACAATAAAGGGGATATCAAGTAAGGAGAGCAATTGACATGCAGACATTAGATAAAAAATACGGGTTATGGACGGCTATTGCA
>JAAXUP010000031.1 GCA_013335935.1 Eubacteriaceae bacterium
TCATTTTTTGCGACTGCGGATCAGGCAATGTACCTGAACAAAAAAGAACGGAAGCTTGTACTCGAATGTAAAAGGATAAATGGGGACAGTTCACAACAAATGGCGATATGAATTTGAAAAAACACCGGATAACTAATCGTTACCCGGTGGATAAATTCAAAAAAATCATTTGGTTTGTACTGGATTTTCATCCTTCAACTGCCACTTCAAATCCTCCGTATGCCATTTTCTTCATGTCAGTCGGCGATGTAAAATCACTCTGATCTTTATAAATTGCGCTCATTTCATCCATCACTTTCTAAACTCCTGTTGTAGTCGGTCTGGTAATACTATTTGTCGCTGCAACTGGTGTATTCCTGCTTCATAAGATGGAAAAGCAGCTTCATGGAAAAGAGTGGTCTGTCGAAGAGGATGCCCTTGCTTTTCTGACAGATGCCGGGTTGGCCGTTTGACTATGTCTCAACAAGAGCGTTGGCCAATAGGCGGCGATACGGTAGCTGAACTCGAGCATAAGCTTAGTGAATGCATATGATGGTTGGTTGTTCTGGCAGAGCGCATGGATATCGATATCAGCGAAGCATTGGACAGCTTTTTGACTGAGCTAGAATAACAACAGCATCATGACCTGTGACACATTCCCAGATAATCCTTTTGAGATATTTAAATGTCTTTAGAGGATTTTTTATTTTTTTGGCGAAACTAATCTTAAGAGGGTAATATCAGGAAATGAAAAATTGATCGCTGGATTGGGAGTGAAAAAATGGCATCAGTGGTTAAAAGCTTCTCCATCGAAGGAGTAGACGGATATGTGGTGGAGGTTGAGATCAAGACGATTCTGGGGCAGCCGATGTTTTCTATTGTAGGGCTTGGGGACACTGCGGTAAAGGAAGCCAAAGAAAGGCTGGAGGCTGTGCTAAGCCACAAGGATTTTCGATTTCCAAAGATGAAAATTGTGATCAACCTGGCTCCCAGCAGCCTTAAGAAAAGAGGTTCCCACTTTGATCTGGCCATGGCGGTGGGACTTTTGATGGAGTCTAATCAGGCTGAACCAAAGCATATCGGAAAATATGGTTTCATCGGAGAATTATCACTGGATGGAAGACTCCGGCCCTGCAATGGCGTACTGCCCATGGTCATGGCTGCCAAGGAAGCCGGTATCAAAAATGTGGTGGTGCCAGTAGAAAATCTCCAGGAGGCGGCTCTGGTCAATGGAATACATGCCTTCGGGTTCTCGAATATCAAGGAGGTCATTGATTTTCTGGAAGAAAAGATCCCCTACCAGGTTCCACCTACAGGGAATGAGGAAAAAGTGAAGCATGAATTTTCACTGGATTTCAGGGATGTCCATGGACAGGACGCCATGATCGAATATATTGTGGTCGCCGCCTCAGGGGGGCATAACATGCTGATGATCGGAGCTCCGGGCTGCGGAAAATCCATGATCGCAAAAAGGATACCCACCATACTTCCGGCCATGTCTGAACAGGAGTCGCTGGAGGTCACCAAAATCTACAGTGTTGCGGGGTTATTAAGAAAAAGCGGCAGGCTGGTTCGGGACAGACCTTTTCGGGCACCCCATCAGAACGCATCCACCAATGCCCTGATTGGAGGGGGCAACAATGCACTGCCTGGAGAAATATCCCTGTCCCATAACGGCGTTCTTTTTTTGGACGAAATCGCCGAATTCAACCGAAGGACTTTAGATGCGCTCAGACAGCCCATGGAAGACCAGAAGGTCACCATTTCCAGAGTGAATTTTACAAATACCTATCCGGCGAATTTCATGCTGGTTGCGGCTATGAATCCTTGCCCCTGCGGTCATTATGGAAACGATAAATGCCGATGCACGGATTATGAAGTGCTGAAATACCGGCAAAAAATTTCCGGACCTATGCTTGACCGGATGGATATCCAAAAATATGTACAGCCTGTGAATTTTATGGAACTGTCTGGGCAAAAGATCGAAAGAACTTCTGAAGAACTCCGGCAAAGAGTAGAAAATGCCAGGAAGGTGCAGCAAAAAAGGTACGCAGACATCCCAGGCATCAATTGCAATGCCCAGATGACTCCGGCCTTGATCGAGGAATACTGTGAACTGGAGGAAGAGGGAAGAAGGATCTTGAAACTTGCTTATGACAGGTTTCAGTACAGCGCCAGAACCTTCCACAAATTCCTTCGGGTGGGAAGGACCTTTGCCGATATGGAGGAATCCGAGAAAATCAGGAAAAAGGATATTGCAGCTGCCCTGATGGCCAGGGATCTGGATAAGGAACAGTCTGGGATGCTTGTCGTATAGGAGGGATTATGCTTTATTCTATCTGGCTCAGCAGGATCAAGGGAATCGGAACCCACACTCAAAAAAAGCTTCTGGAGCGTTTTATTCGTCCAGAGGCTATTTATGATGCTGATTTTGATGAGCTGCTCAGCGTGCCTGGAGTGGGAGAGGCTTATGCCCGGGGGATCAAAAACGCCAGACTGGACGATGCAGAAATCATTCTGGAGAATTGCAGCCGGCTTGGAATAAAGGTTTTGGAGTATACAAATCCACGGTATCCTGAAAAAGCAAAGGAATTGGATTCGCCTATACTTCTTTATTACAAAGGCACGATAAGAGAAAATTGTGTTGGCGTGGGTATCGTCGGAGCAAGAAGATGCACAGCCTATGGCAAGGAAGTCGCCAGGGAGGCAGCAAAGAATCTGGCTGAAAAAGGGATCGTTGTGATCAGCGGAATGGCGAGAGGAATTGACGGATATGCTCATACCGCCTGCATCAAAGCTGGCGGCTATACGATGGCATTTTTAGGATGTTCTCCAGACATCTGCTATCCTAAAGAGCATGATATGCTGATGGGTGCAATCATCGAAAATGGAGCTGTCGTCTCTGAATATCCTCCGGAAACAAAAGTGAGAGCTGAATATTTTCCCCAAAGAAATCTACTGATCGGCAATTTCAGCAGCAAGCTTCTAGTCGTTGAAGCAGGGAAAAACAGCGGAGCTCTCATTACGGCAAACTATGCCATGAAAATCGGACGAGAGGTGTATGCGGTCCCTAACAGCATCTATGCAGGCACAGCGGTTGGAACGAATCAGCTCATCAAAGAAGGAGCAAAAATTTATACAAAGGCATCTGATTTAACTTCAGAAAATCAAGTCATGGAAACAAAAATACCCCTTGGATGTACTCCAGCTAAACGTTCAGAGAAAATCAATTTAGATGCCAAAGTAAATCTGGGTGAACTTGAGATCCGAATTCTGGGATGTCTGAAGGAAGCAAAAACCATCAGCCAGCTTGCCGAAGAAGTCGAGTGTCTGGAAAAAGAACTTCTAGAGACGATATCCTTAATGGAAATCATGGGGGTAATCAAGACATTGGCAGGGGGAAAGATAAGTCTTTAAGTTCTTTCATGTGACTTTCAACAGTAGTATAGCCAATTCCAGTATTACTGACTTCCAGTGCTTTCTTTCGCATGAATTTTGATAAGTTAAACAGACGTTATATAAAGTTGGAAAATCGTGGATGTACATACGTACGTACGGATGATATAATACAAAAAGAGGTTTCTGATTAGGTCAAACAATTGAGAAGTCTAATAAGTGTTAAAGGAGATGATTTTTATCAAATATTATCGCGAATTTATCGGAGAATTTTTTGGAACATTTTTGATGGTTATATTTGGCTGTGGGTCAATAGCAGTCTCTGTGTTATTTAATGCATATATGGGATTGCTGCAAATCGCGATGGTTTGGGGTATTGGTGTAAGCTTAGCTATATATATTACGAGGCATTTATCATGTGCTCATCTAAATCCTGCTGTCACTTTGGCGATGGTGACAAGTAAAAGAATGCTAATCAGTAAAATGCCAGCTTATCTAACTGCCCAATTTCTTGGAGCTTTTTCTGCGGGGCTGATCTTATTATTCTTATTTAATCCTTCTATTGTGGCATTTGAGAATGCGAATGGTATCATTCGTGGCACAGCTGAATCGATGCAAGTAGCAAAAATCTTTGGAGAATACTATCAACAGGCAGGTAGTAATGCAGTGCATTCAATGTATTTTGCAATGGGAGTTGAAGCATTCGGTACATTTTTGCTAGTACTAATGATATTTTCATTGACGGAAGGGTGCAACCTTGGACGTCCAGACAATAACCTGACTCCAGTTTTTATTGGTTTAACTGTAACATCAATTATCTGCTTATTAGCACCTCTTACTCAGGCTGGATTGAACCCTGCTCGTGACTTTGGCCCGCGTATTGTGGCATGGTTTTTTGGTTGGGGAATTGCTGCATTTCCAGATAATATTGGTGGATTTTTCTTTGTGTATATATTAGCACCACTAATTGGAGGACAGACAGCGGGTTTTCTATTCACATATGTTTTGGAATCAATTCTGAATAAACCGTATGAACAGTGTAGTTGTAAAAATGACACTAAATGCTCGTCTTTAAAAGTCCGGGATATCCAAACCCAATATACTGATAAAACCATGTATTAATTCTAAAATTCATCCATGAATGCTTTATGCATTCGCAAAAAAAGTTTACTCATATTTTATATGGTGTAAACTTTTTTAAAAATGTATTGACATCTAAAAATATATGTATAATAATATATACATAAACATACGAACGTTAGAACGTACGTACAAATAAGCAAGTTGATACTACTTTTCAGGAGGTGAAAAATGAAATGAATTCAGGATTTTGAACCACTTAAAAAAGTAAAGGAAATATAAATTTAAGAAATATAAAAATGGAGGTTATTTTATGTTGAATGATTTAAGTTACGGTTTACCAGAAGTGTGCATGGCGAATGAAGATATTTTAGCGACTTACTATATTGAAACTGAATCAAAAGATGTTTTGAAGTATGTTGTCGCTCTAGCAGAGGAACAGACGACAAGTACATGGGTGAATGTACCTGGAGAATCAGAGCGGGTCAGAAGAAAACATTGCGGAAAAGTTACAGCGGTATACGCTTTGCCGGATTACGAATTCATAGTACCCAAAGAGGAATTAAACAGAAAATATATCATCCAAATTGCTTTTCCTTCTATAAATTTTGATTCGCAAATTCCAATGTTACTGTCCTCACTGATTGGAAATATTGCTCAAGTCCCAAGCTTGAGACTGATGGATATTGCTTTTCCAAAATCATGGATAGATGGATTCAAAGGACCAAAGTTCGGGATAGAAGGGCTAAGGGAGTTAATGGGCGTTCCAGAAAGACCATTTTTAAATAACATGATCAAACCTGACATCGGTTGGACACCTGAAGAAGGGGCCAAGATGTCTTACGAAGTTGCATTAGGTGGAGTTGATATCATCAAAGATGATGAGTTGTTGCCCGGAAATCCTTCATATTGCCCACTTAAAGACCGAGTCAAGGCTATAATGGCAGCCATCAAGAATGCGGATGAAATAACAGGAGAAAAAACGTTATATACTCCGAATATCACGGATGATGTCAGCAAGCTTAAAGACAATGCCATGAGGGCACTTGATGCAGGAGCGAATGCGCTGATGATAAATATGTACACTGTAGGATTTTCAGCAGTAAAAATGATTACAGAGGATCCGGACATCAACGTGCCGATACTTGGACACATTGATTTTTCTGGGGCAATATTTGGTTCTCCAAATCAGGGGATATCATCACCTTTGCTAGTGGGGAAATTAGCAAGATTGGCCGGAGTAGATATGCAGATATTTACTAGTCCACATGGTAAGTTTCCTGTAGTAAAGAGTAAATATCAGCAGCAGGTTATTATGGCAAGACAGGAATTCTATGGGATAAAGTCTATGTTGCCGTGCCTGTCAGGTGGAATGACTCAAGGAGCTGTACCAAAGACGATTGAAGATTTAGGCACCAATATCTGTATTGCAGCAGGAGGGGCAATACATGGGCATCCGATGGGAGCCATAGCCGGAGCTAAGTCCATGCGTCAGGCTACAGATGCGACACTAAAAGGGATTTCATTGAAGGAATATGCCAAAGAACACAAAGAGCTTGCTGCTGTTGTGGATACATGGGGTGCAGAAGATGCAGACAACTTGTTCGATTTGAAAAAATAAATAATAAAAAATCAGCACACAGTAAGTATGAGTTTACTGTGTGCTGATTTTTTAAAACTGTTCAATATCTTTGTTTGCATGAAAATCGATAGAAATTTTAATGAGATACCTGCCGCATGAATAAACGATAGGTATATTATTTTCGTTGTATGTTATTCTCTGCCTAAGTAGTGCAGGTGTACCCTTGAACGTATCCAAAATTTTGGCCTCATTTTGTTCCAGAGCAACTGCGGACATAATGTCATGAATGCTGCTTAACTTGATATTATAAACATTCTGTATCAAATAATAACTGGATTGACCGATACCGTTTTCTGCAAACTGATCAATAGTAAGATCAGGGAGGAATTTCGAAGGAGCATACCAGTCTTCTACGGCAATAGGTTCTCCGTCAATATACCGAACTCTCTTTATGTAATTGACTTTTTCGTTTTTATCAATTTGTAGTTTTTCGCAAACCTCAGGATTATTAGTAATTTCTTTGAATTCAATTATCTTTGTTTTGAGGGATTTATTCGATTTCAATGTGGCATTTGTAAAACTCATAACACCATACATTTTCTCTTCCACTTTCGGGACAGATACTATTGTACCTTTTGATGGTTTTTTTTCAAGAAGACCATCATTAACAAGATCTGAAATGGCTTTGCGGACAGTAGCTCTACTAACATCAAATTTTTCCTGAAGCTTCTCTTCAGTCAATATTTTATCACCAGGCTTTAATTCACCAGATTTTATCTCTTCTCTGATTAATTGTGCGATTTGATAGTATAGAGGTATTGGCATTTCTCGGTTCAATTCGAATTTTTTAAAGGTATCATCATCCTTAAAGTACATTGCATACTCCTTCTTTCAGTTGATTATTTCAAATATATCATAATTTGGTCTATTGTACGTACATACGTAGAAAAATACAAATCTTATATTCATAAATTAACATGTCTTTATTAATGTGTCAATAGGAATGTAATAAAATGCGCTAAAAATCATAATACTCTTGAATTATCAGTCTTAACAACATAATTTAGTATTGTTAAAAAAAATCCTTGACGATGCTGAAATATTGATGTAATATTTAGACAAGGTACAATCGTACGTACGAAGGTACAAAGAGACGAATTAATAAATAGGAGGAATAGTAATGAACAGATTAGCAGTAAAAATTTATGGCGAAATAAAGGCAGGAGAATTTAAAGAAGGTGAAATTCTACCAACAATTAAGGATCTCGTTAAAAAATATGGAGCGTCCGAAGAAGACGTTCGAAATGGCATTGGCGACCTGATTTATGAAGGCGTGCTTCAAAGAAATCCCAAAAATATTGAAGAAGTAAAAGTAAAAAAACCTTATCCATGGGGAATTGTAGGTGGAAATCATAGTTTCACAAATGAAGCAAAAAAAAGAGGGCAAAAACCAGGAAATCGTGTGCTGACTTTTGAAAAAAGAGCAGCTTGGCCTCAGGTAATGAAAAGACTTCAGTTAAATGAAGGAGACGAGGTTGTTGTTTTAGAAAGACTACTGTTGGCAGATGAAGAAAAGGTTGGTCTTGAATTTTCGTATATGCCATCAAAATTATATCCAGGTGTCACAAGAGATATGTTTGAAGGCGGTGGTTCCACATTTAAAGTCATGCAGGAAAAGTTTGGACACATCTCAGAAAAGGGTGTCGACGAACTTGCCGTATCAACTCTGGAGGAAAGAGAAGCTGAACTGTTTGGAATGGAGCCAGGAGTACCTGTACTTATCCGGTTCAGAGTTACGTTAAATCCTGAGGGAACCCCTATTAAAGGTTCCAGAGCAATTTACCTGTTCAATCCAGGATATGAGTTAAATATCTAATCTCAGAAAGAAGGTTTTTAAGTGAAGATTTTATTATCAGGTGACCGTTTCATGACCAACGAGATTTTAAAGGAAGCTGTTGAGACAGTCTTTGGAGATGAGTCCAACGAGTTTGAATATGTGACCCATACGGGGAATTGGCCAGTGGAACCCATAGACAAGAATGACGAGGTTTGCGAGTTCTGCGGTTGTGACAGCGATTTGGTCCCATTAGTAAAGGACGTTGACGTGATTTTAACACATACAGGCTGTATAACAAAGGCAGTAATTGATGCAGCAAAAAAATTAAAGGTTTTAGGTGTTGGCAGGGGAGGACCTGTGAATATCAATGTTGCAGCCTGCAGTGCAAAAAATGTACCGGTAGTTTACGCACCAGGCAGAAATTCATCTGCGGTGGCTGAATTTACAATAGGAATGATGATTGCTCATACAAGAAACATAGTATCTTGTCATGATTCCTTCTTTAATCATAAAAAATGGCGCGGTGATATGTACGCCTTTGAATATATAAGTAATGAGCTTGGTGAAAGCACCATCGGATTAGTTGGTTTTGGGGCGATTGGTTCGAAGGTAACAAAGATCCTTAATGCTTTTGGTAGCAGGGTACTGGTATATGACCCTTATATCAAGGAGGAGGACAGAGCAAAACATCAGTGTGAATTTGTTAGTTTGGAGACCTTATTTGCTGAAGCCGATATTATTTCCCTTCATGCTCGGTATTCGAAAGAAACTGAAAAAATGATCGGAAAAGAACAAATTGCCCTGATGAAAGAATCTGCCGTGCTGATCAATACTGCAAGAGGGGAATTAGTTGATTATGATGCACTGTATGATGCATTAAAGAATAATAAGATAAGGGGCGCGGCATTGGATGTATTTGAAGGCGAGCCTCCAACAGATGATAGTCTGTTATTTTCCCTCGATAACGTCATTGCGTGTACACATCTCGCAGGAGCATCTGTTCAAGCGGCAAAAATCGGAGCTCTCCGGGCAGCTGAAGGAATTTATAGTGTAATCAAAGGCAAGAAACCCATGTATTGTACAAATTGTGAAGTTATAAAATAATCAGAATTGAATTAACGAATCATCAAACTATAAAAAATTAGGAGAGATCTAAATGAAAACTTTAAAAGCTGCAGATATCGCGAAAATGATTGACCATTCCCTTCTTCAACCACAAATGACTCGAGATGAAATTGATGAAGGTTGTGAAATTGCTGCAAAGTATAGTACTGCATCCGTATGTGTTAGAGGATATGACGTTGAATATTGCGCGAAAAAACTTCAAGGAACAGACGTATTTGTAAGTGCCGTTATTGGATTCCCTCATGGTAACAGTATTATCGAAAGCAAAGTTTTTGAAACTAATGTGACAATTGATGCAGGAGCAAAGGAAATCGACATGGTAATTCCTATTGGGCTGGTATTATCAGGCGAATATGATTATATGAAAAGAGAAGTAGCAGCAATTCTTGATGCCTGTGTCAAAAAAGATGCGATTTTGAAGGTCATTTTCGAAAATGCATATCTTACAAAAGAGCAGCTGATCGAATGCTGTAAGATTTGTGACAGCCTGGATGTACACTTTGTAAAAACATCAACTGGATATGCTCCATCTGGTGCAACTGTTGAGGATATAGCCACCATGAGAAAGTACTGTAAAGATAGCATTGAAATAAAAGCTGCAGGTGGAATCAGAACATTGGACCAGTTCATCGATCTGTACAATGCAGGAGCAACAAGACAGGGAACAAGATCAACAGCAGAAATTATTGAGGAAGCCATAAAAAGAGGAATGTAAAAGGAGGAATAAATTTATGAAAGCATTATTTTTAACTGGAAAAGCGCAAGTTGAATATAAAGAAGTACCTACACCTGAATGCCCTGATGACGGACTACTTTTAAGAGTTGAAGCTGTAGGTTTATGCGGATCCGACGTAAGAAATTATACCCATGGTTCCACAAAGATAACATATCCTGTTGTATTAGGTCATGAAAACGCAGGAGTAGTCATCGAAGCTGGCAAAGATGTCAAAGAATATAAAGTCGGAGACAAGCTTGTACTTAATCCAGCAATCCCTTGTGGAAAGTGCTACTATTGTGAAAATGACAATAGAGGTCTTTGTGAAAATCTGAAAGTAGTAGGAACTGATGTACAGGGTGGATTTGCCCAATATATGGCGATACCTGGGGAGATGCTTGAAAGAGGTCAGATTTTAAGAATCCCGGAAGGAATTGCATTTGAACAGGTAGTGCTGGCGGAGTTATTATCTTCGGTAATACACGCCCAGGAGATGCTTGAAATCGGGCTTAATGATACAGTTGTTATCGTCGGGTCTGGTCCGATTGGATGCCTGCATTCACAAATCGCAAAATTAAGAGGAGCGACCACAATCGTTATGGCGGATATTAATCAGGAAAGGGTAGATATATGCCGGCCCTTTGGAGCGACGCATTTTGTGAATTCCGCAGAAGTTGATTTAACCAAATATGTTAAGGACTTGACCAACGGAATCGGTGCTGACGTTGTTATAGTAGCTGCTCCATCTGCACAACCTCACCAACCGGCGCTTCTTATGCTTAAAAAAGAAGGAAGATTATCTTTGTTCGGAGGGTTAAGCAAAGATGATCCCTGGACAAAGTTGGATGGAAACCTGATCCACTACCACAGACTAAAAGTAATTGGTGCGTATTCCTATTCACCTTGTGATTTCCAAAAAGGGTTTGATCTTCTTGCGGGAGGACATATAAATATGGATTTAATTACCCATAAACTTCCCCTTAAAGATATGGAAGAAGGAGTTAAGCTTATCCAGACAGGAAAAGCTCTAAAGGTTGTATTGTTGCCACAAGTCGAATAATCATATTCTAAAGGAGGAATTAAGTGTGACTGCAAAATTACCCACGATGACATATCAAGAAAGATACAATGCACTGCTAAATAAGCAACCAACGGACAGGATCCCATTTTTCCACAGAGGATATGGATTCTGTGCAAAGAATACTGGCTTTAGTATAGCCGATATTTATGAAGATCCTGAAAAAAGTTATTTAGCCCAATCACGAACCGCTGAACAATTTCATTCAGATGGAACACCCTTTTATACCTTCGTTTCCTATGGTTCCTGGGAGTTTGGTGGAGAAATTCACTGGCCGGTTGATAGATATGCTTCAGGTCCGTCGGTTTCTAAAAGGCCTATATCAAAACCAGAGGAACTGGATGATCTTATCCTTCCAGATCCTAAGACTGCAGGTTGTGTTCCTAAAATGATGGAGTTTGCTAAATTACAGGAAAAGAACAATGTTCAGATCGCATTTATCTGCGGAAGTCCCTTCACCCATGCTGCAAATCTTTGTGGAGTTGAGACTTTCATGAAATGGATGATCAAAAAACCTGATGCAGTACATAAAGCGATGAGGTTGATGACGGATCATATCATTTCTGTCGCGCAGTATTTTGTAGATACTTTTGGAGAAGGTAAAGTACTTGCCAGATCAGCGGCACCATCAGAGAGCAACAAATTGATCTCACCTAAACATTTTGAAACTTTTGCACTTCCGTACTTAAAGGAACTTCACGCAAAAGTACTAGAAATTGGAGTAGATCGAATCTATTGCCATGTTTGCGGTGAACATAATGACAATCTTCCTTTATGGGCAGAAGTTCCTTTTGGAGATCCTGGAATGCTAAGCTTTGGTCACGAAGTTTCTATAGAGGACGCTGCAAAAACTTTTCCGAATCACATCATTGCAGGAAATCTTGATCCACAAATCATTGCAAAGGGCACACCTGAAGAAGTTTTCGAAGGCTCAAGAAAAGTAATAGAGGATGGCATGAAATTTGCTCCAGGAAGATTCTTGTTTATGAGCGGGTGTGAAATTCCTTCTAATACACCGGGATATAATATTTATATGATGCAGAAAGCTGTTGAAGAATTCGGCTGGTATTGATTTGAAACGAGAAAGGTGATAAATGATGGATATATTAAAGAAAATAGCAGAGTCATTAATGGAGTTTGAACCCGAAGATACGATCGCTCTGGTCAATGAGGCCCTTGCCAGTGGAATAGATGCAAAGACCGTCCTTAACGAAGGGCTAATCAAAGGAATGGATATCGTTGGTCAATTATTTAAAACCAATGAGATCTATGTCCCAGAGGTAACAATGGCTGCAGAATGCTTGCAGGAAGCTCTTGTAGTCATCAAGCCACTACTTAAAGAAGAACCTTCTGATGTAAAGGTGACCGTTGTCATAGGTACCGTGGAAGGGGATGTCCATGATATCGGCAAGAATCTTGTTGCAGTAATGATGGAAGGAGCCGGATTTGAAGTGATCGACATTGGAAATAATGTCTTAGCTCAAACTTTTATTGATGCTGCAAAAGAACATAATGCAGATATTATTGCTTGTTCAGCTCTTCTGACAACGACAATGGCAGTAATGCCTGAAGTAGCAGCGCTCGCAAAAAATGAGAAATTTGAAAAAGATGTTAAAGTGCTCTTTGGCGGTGCACCCATATTCGAGAAATGGGCACTTGAAAATGGAGCTGACGGATATGCCGAAGACGCTTCTGGGGCAGTTCAACTAGTTAAAGATTTAGTAAGTAGAAAATAAATAATATCGAGGTGTAATATGGGAAAAGATTTAATTATAAAAGTCATGAATCACGAAACCATCGACAGAGTTCCTTGGGTACCTTTCGCAGGGGTACATGCTGGGAAGTTAAAAGGTTTTACAGCAAAAGAAGTGCTCACGGATGGTCAAAAACTATATGAATCCCTTTTAGAAGTCAATAAACTATACAAACCAGATGGGATGCCTGTGGTATTTGATCTTCAGATTGAGGCCGAGATACTTGGCTGTGATTTGCTATGGGCTGAGGATGCCCCTCCATCTGTTAACAGTCATCCGTTGAAGGATACTAAAGAGATCCCCTGTAAATGTAAAATTCCTGAAGCGAAACAGGGAAGGATCCCTATGGTTTTGGATGTCATGAAAAAGCTTTCAGCTGAAATTGGAAACGAGACAGCACTTTATGGATTAATCTGCGGACCTTTTACACTGGCATCTCATCTTAGAGGAAACTCAATCTTCAAGGACATGATTAAAGATGCAAAATATGTTAAAGAACTTGTAGAGTTCTGCGCTGAAGTCAATATAAAAATGGCTGAATATTATATAGACGCTGGAATGGATGTTATTGCAATAGTTGACCCATTGGTAAGCCAGGTCTCTTCTAAACACTTTCATAATATTTTGGCAGATTCCTTCGAATCAGTTTTCAGCTATATTAGAAGTAAAGGGAAGTTTTCTTCATTCTTCGTATGTGGAGACGCGACAAATCAAATGGAAGAAATGTGTTTAACTAAACCAGATAATATTTCTATTGATGAGAATGTGGACATTGTTAAAGCAAAAGAAACTACGGATAAGTATAATATCGTCATTAGTGGAAATATTCCACTTACAACAGTCATGCTTCATGGTAATCAGCAGGATAATATGAAATATGTTGTAGATCTTTTGGATAGCATCACCAAAGACAACCTGATTTTAAGCCCTGGATGTGATATGCCATATGATGTACCCATAGAAAACACTATTGGGGCCGCAATGGCAGTAATCAATACGGCTGAAACGAGAGAAATGGTTGCTAATTATCAGGCAGTTGAGGAAGATATTGAAGTTGATCTCCCGGATTATGACCATCTGAAAAAACCATTGGTCGAAGCTTTCACATTGGATTCAGCTACTTGCGCTGCGTGTACTTATATGTGGGGAGCTGCGCAATTCGCAAAAGAACATTTCAAGGACGAGATCGATATTGTGGAATATAAATACACAACAAAAGAAAATATCGCAAGATGTAAAAAAATGGGCGTAACGAATCTTCCCAGCCTATATATCAATGGGAAACTTAAATGGAAGTCCATCATTCCAAGCGAAGATGAACTGTTCGAGGAAATCAAAAAAAACATGAATTAGACAACATTGGGATTATGATAAAGAGCTGACAGAAGATTGATCTGAAGGCTCTTTATCATCTTAAAATCAGGAGCAAGGTTATTTATGGAAGGAGTTCGAATGATGGCGGAGTTGCTGCTCATTACAGGATTTTTAGGTTCTGGAAAAACTACACTGCTTAAAGAATTGATTGAAGCCTTTAAAACAAAAAAAATTGGAGTCGTTATCAACGAATTTGGCGAAACAGGTATAGATGGCAGATTAATTTCCCATGAAAATTTTGATTTGGTGGAAATAAACAATGGTTCTGTATTTTGCAGCTGCTTGAAAGATAAGTTCATCGATGCACTCATTGAAATGACAAAATATGATTTGGATTATATATTTGTGGAAAGTACCGGGTTGGCTGATCCTTCAAATATGGACTCAATTTCAGAAATATTATCCAAACAGAAAATGTCAAAATATAAATATAAAGGTTCAATATGTATAATTGATGCTGAGTATTTTGAAGATCTCTTTGATCTTCTTCCAGCGATTGAACGGCAAATCGTGTTTAGCGAACTAATTATAATCAATAAGGCTGATACAAGAACTCAAGATGAGCTGGATGAAATCAGTAAAAAGATAGTAAACCTGAATAGTAAGGCCAGACTAATTATAACAACTTTCTGTAAGGCGGATTATGTGGCTTTACTGGAAGATTTATATTCAGCTGCGCATACTGTGGGGGAAAGCATCAATACACCTGAAAGCAGATTGAAAACGGTCAGGCTTAGAGTAGAGGAAAATTATACTATGACAGCGCTAAATCAGTTTTTGAAAGAAATCTGCCAATATACTTATCGGATCAAAGGCTTTATCCAGGTAGATGGTGAGGTTTGCGAGATAAGCGTTGTCAATTGTACGGTCAATATCAACAAATCAGATAGTCAAACATCAATACTTGAACTGGTACTGATTTCATCAATTGGAATTTCCATTTTGAGCCGGGTTGCAGAGATGTGGAACAAGTATTTTGACCATACCTTACAAATAATATAGGGACAATAAGAAATAAAAAATAGTTTTAGTTTTACAATAAAAAGTATTGATATTTTCATAAGAGTGTTATATTATAAACGTAAGGTACATTCGTACGTACGATATAACAATGATGTTTGGTTGTTAGTATAAAAACCCGAAATCATGTTATTCATTTATACAACTGGATTGTATTAAATTTTATATCAGTGGACGTGGTAAAGTGAATTACAAGAAAAAGGAGTGGTCAGAGTTTATGAGTGAAAATAAAAAAGTGACAGATATGACAAACCAAGAAATTTGTGAAATGGCTGTGAATGAAGAGTGCGAATGCAGTGATGCGGGAGTTGTTTCACTTGCGACAGATCAAACAATGATTTTAACGAATGTTAATGCAGACAGTCAAGTTGAGATAATTAAAATCTTATGTACTAAGGCATTAGAGAAGGGATATATCACCGAGATTTTCATTGAGAAAATACTTGAAAGAGAAAAAGAATTTCCAACCGGACTTCCTACGGCAGTTCCTGTAGCGATACCTCATATCCATGATGGATGCCTCAAGTCGTTTTTTTCAATGGCAACGCTTACAAAACCTGTAGCCTTCGAATCAATGGACGGCGCTGAAGATGATATCAATACGGAGATGGTGTTCCTTTTCGGGATAACTGATCCATCTCAACAATGTTCAGTTTTGATGAAGTTTTGCGAACTATTTCAAAATGAAGAATTAATGAAAAAAATGCGTGTAGCGGAAAATACAGAGGAACAGATCGGATACCTGAAGAATGCTTTAGGTGATTATTTGCTGATATGACAGCGAATAAGAATTGACTAAAATTATTGTGTTTTGGAAAGAGGAGAGCAAATGAAAAATTCTATTAAACTGGTCGTTGCTTGTGGAGGCGGAATATTTACTACAACAGTTGTGACTGAGAAGATTAAAGAAATTATGAAGAAAGAAAAAATTAATTGTAGTATTACACCTCATAAGATAACTGAAATTCCAAATATCGTTGGGGCAGATATCATTGTAGTAACAGGAAAAACAAAGCAGGAAAATAAACAGGGCATACCAGTAATGGTTGGACTTCCCCTGTTTACTGGAGTCGGTGCTGATGTGTTCACAGAACAATTAGTAAATAAAATCAGAGAAATCATGGAGGTATGATCAATGGACTTTTTAATCAGTATCGGTAATTCGATTAACGCTGTAATGGGGATATTCGGCTCATCAATTGTTGTTCCCGTAGTCATTTTCATTATCAGTATGGTCGTTGGCGTTGGAGTGAAGAAATCATTCCAGGGTGCACTCTATATGGGTGTTGGACTTACAATGTTTAATGTACTCTTAGGAGCGCTTCTAGGAGGGATAGCACCGTATGTAGTCAGTATGGCACAGAATGTAGGCATCTCATTGCCATTTATTGATGTCGGCTGGCAGGGTGCTGCAGTTATTGTGTATGCAAATCAACTGGGGTATATCTACCTGGCGTTGGGTTTAGGTTTGAATTTGGTACTGTTTTTAACGAAGTTTACCGATACTTTCCAGCCAACTGATATTTGGAATTATTATCAATTTGTTTTCTGGGCGGTAATCGTACAGTTTGTAACGGGAAGCTTTGCAATTGGATTATTGGCCGCAATTTTCATCAACCTAATCGTACTTCTGATTGCAGATATTATTGCTCCTTCTATTCAGGAATATTACGGTTACGAAGGAGTTACACTCACAAGTGTTCCAGCAGCAGTAGCACCCTTTGCGATGTTCGTAAGATGGCTTTTGAAAAAACTAAATATCAAAGAAAAACAACTTGATGTAGACGGTCTGACAGCTAAATTTGGTTTCTGGGGTGAGCCGGTAACATTAGGGCTATTAGTAGGACTTCTAGTTGCGGTACTTGGTTCTACAAAAACTCTAGGCGATGTTAATACCTGGTCAGGTATCATTAAAGCTATGCTTGTTGTCGCAGGCGTAATGGTTATTTATCCTTCAGTATCCGGATTATTTGTAAAAGGTCTGATTCCATTGAGTCAGACAATGAATGCCAGCATCAGATCAGGGAAAATGAAACGTGATAAAGTCAATATCGCAATGGACCCTGCTATCTATTTTGGAGATAGCGCAAATGTAGCATCAGGTTTGATTTTAATACCAATCATCTTTTTCGTATCTTTGATTATGCCCGGAAATGGGATTCTGATGCTTGCAGATATCCCGGCGGTACCTTTTATGACAATTGGCCTGATCTTTGTTTTTAGAGGAAATATCTTGAATACCGTTGTCGCAGGCGGGATCTGGTATTCAATAGCAAATGTACTAAACACCGAAGTGTGTAAAACCTTTACCGATGCAGCTGTATCTGCTGGTGTTGGAAACTCACTTCCAGCAGTAGCGGATGCAATCTCACAGGGACTTGGGGTAGCATCATGGACTGTCGGTTCTAATCCAATACTGTGGGTGGTTTACAAAGCATTCTCCGTGGAGGGAAGTATGAAATTTGTCACAATTGGCGCATGCGTGGTTGTTTATGGAGCAATATGGTACATGTTCAAGAAAAATAAAAGAAAATTCTATTTAGCTGCAGGAGCTAGTGAGGAATTTCTTGACGAACTAGGACACTAAAAAACATTTACGGATGATCTTATGCAGCTGGAGAATATTTCAGCTGCATATTTGCTTTATCAGGGATTTATTATAAAATGTAATAAGTTTAGTCCTTAGTTGGAGGTGATTTGATAATGAAGAATGTTAAGATAACTTGTCCGCTGGATTGTTTTGATCTTTGCCAAATTGATGTTATGATCCAGGATAATAAAATTGTTTCTATAAAAGGCGATCCAGGACATGATCTGACAGATGGAGTCATATGCAAGAAAGGGCTTGATCATCTAAAAAGACATTACTCGAATGACCGTTTGTTATCTCCAAGAATAAAAACTGGAAATGGATGGCAGGATATTTCTTATAATAAGGCGATAAGTATTTTTGCTGACAAAATAAAAAGTGTTGAATCAAAATCGATACTTCACTATACCGATGCAGGGTATGGAGGTCTAAGTAAATCCGTAAGCAGGGTATTTTTCAACAAGCTTGGGAGTATTTCTACTCATAGGGGTTCCTTGTGCTGGTCGGCAGGGATGCATGCATTACAAAAAAATATCGGAGAAATAAAAGGAATGAATTATCATGAGGTAAGTAATTCAGATTATATCGTTCTTTGGGGAAGAAATGTTGCTGATACCAATCTGCATCTCTTTATGAAGCTTAAAAAGGCTAAAAGTGAAGGGAAGAAAGTAATCTATATTGATCCAATAAAAACTGCAACGGCAAAGTTTGCTGATATTTATCTGCAAATAAATCCTGACAGTGACAGATTTCTTGTATATGGGATACTCAAATTGTCTTCACAAAAAATCATCAATAGACTGGATAAAAAAAGCCTCGACATACTAAATAGAATGAATATTGAAGAAGTCGTTTTGAAAACAAATGTCAGTACAGACAAGATACAGTTTCTAGCGGATATTTTCTGCGAGGGTGAATTAAATATCCTATCGTTTTTAGGTTATGGGCTGCAAAGATACAAGAATGGTGCCGAGACTGTAGAATCCATTTTGAAACTTCATTACTTTACTGAAAAAATCAACAAAAAAGGCTGCGGGATCAATTATGCGGATAATAATATTTCTAAAAGGATAAATAACCCTTATATAGACAAGACGGTTGAGAATGTAACATTTGTAAAATCCAAATTTGCTTCTTTTTTGAAAGACAATGAAAGTATTAGAATGATTTTTATTGATAAATCGAACCCTGTCACTCAGCTTCCAAATACAAATGAGGTTATAGCGGAGTTAGACAATGTTCCTTTCAAGGTTGGGATTGATATGTTCATGACAGATACCATGGAGATGATGGATTTGGTATTTCCTGCAATAAGTATATTTGAAACCGAGGATGTGATTTATTCGTCCATGTTTTCTCCATACATTCAGTATTCTCAAAAATGCCTGGAACCGATCAATGGGATTTTAAGCGAGTATGATTTGTTTTATAGGCTTGCGGAACAAATTGGATTGGCAGGCTATCCATTTATCGATATTGAAGACTATCTGAAGACATTGCTTGATGGTATTCTAGCTGAGAACAAAATAAGTTACAGTGAGTTTAAAAAAATTGGCAAGCTTGATTTTAGCAGAGATTTAGATAATGATAAAGATGAGATTGAATTCCTTGACGTTACTTTAAGGGAATTGACAAATACTGAAGTAAATGCTAATAAGGATTATAATTTGAGACTAATAACTCCGCACAGTAAAAATTCACTTCATTCTCAAGGGTTCAAGGATTATGATGGACTGCCTATCATTCATTTTAATCAACAAGGGTATGAAAATGGTGAACTAATTATTGTTGCTTCAAAATATGGAAAATTAAAATGCAAGGTAAAAATTGACGAGCTTTGCTTACCTGACGTTGCGTATATATATGAGGGATACTGGAATAAAAGCGGGATTGTAAACAGACTTACTACAGACGAGTATTCAAATTATGGTGATCAGGCAGCATATTACGATACATTTATCAGAATAGAGGGTAAAGTTAGTCTATAGTATAGAACCGCTTGTGGATTTAAAGAAAATCCATCACTGCCTTCCATTTTAGCCACGGCAACCGAAGTGATCTTTGAGTAGGACCTATACTCTCTGATGTAGTTGTACGGCCAATGGGTCATTTAGGTAGGAATCCCATCATTTTCTGCCAATGTGAGTTCAAAATATTTATTCATCCGTATATTCAATTTGGAATAAATTTCCCTTGAAGTTCTTAAAATCTCTTCAATCCGCTTATAGCTGACATTCATAAATTCGTAAATCGACCTGATTTCAAAATCACAGATTTCTTCGATAGACATGCGAATATAACCATCAATATATCCGATGATCGATTCAGTCTCGATTGCTGAAGTTGACATATTTATAAGTTTAAGCAGCTCGTCATCGATGTCAAGATTATACTGTTTTTTATGCAGCTTGAAGAATTCTTCTCCAGTTTCTTTAAAACTTTCAACGACTATTCTGTCTTTTGCAATTTCATAATAAAATCTTTTGGCTTTTTCATCATTTAAAAACAGCTTCCAATAGTTTCTGATTTCAACTGCAGTGCAAATTTGAAGACCGTATTTGTCCCCAATAAGATCATAAATAAAATTTTTATTTTGAACGAGAAAATCGTTATAGATGATTCCTGCTATATGATTCTTTTTTTTGAAATGATAATAAATCGATCCCTGGTTGACCCCTGCATCCTTTGAAATGTCACTAAAGGTTGTTTCAACATACCCTTTTTCGTAAAAAAGTTTTTTACAGCTATTGAGAATGATCTCTTTTGTCATAAGTCCGTTATCGTAGATAGCCAATTAAATACCCCCAATTTTCATTCATTATAGCAGATAAAAGAACATTAATCAAATAAACAAATAGTAAAAAATATTTTCTTTACAAGTAGCTATTGACAAACTGTCTGTAATTATTCTATACTTAAGTCATACATAAATTAAGTTGCAACTTAAAAGTGTGATAATTATATTATAACACATTCCGTAGAAGATAAATATCCAACTTGACTACTGCAGATAATTGTAATCGATAACAAGTGCCGGCTTTGGTCGATCTGTGATTTGTAGTGTTCTGATCCAAATCACGAAATATGGAGGTAATGAGAAATGTTAACAAAAAGACAAAATCTGATAGAAACGATCAAAGGCGGAAATCCAGATCGCTTTGTAAATCAGTATGAATTTATGGAGCTGATCATGGAAGCCCCAATGGAACCATTTCCGCCTGGACCGGGTACGGAAATAAAAAATGGATGGGGTATCACCTTTAGGTGGCCGGAAGGTCAGCTGGGGGAATTTCCTGTACATGACGATGAACATAAGGTGTTGAAGGATATTAATGAATGGAAACAATGTGTAAAGGCTCCTTCTGTCAAGTTTACAAAAGAAGAGTGGGCTGCAGCAGCAGCACACGCAAACGATGTAGACCGTAAAGATAAATTTGTTACAGCTTTTATCGCGCCAGGTATTTTTGAAATGACTCACCACCTAATGGGGATGGAAGATGCTTTAATGAGTTATTATGAAGAGCCTGATGCTATGCAGGAACTTATTGATTACCTCGTTGAATATGAGCTGGCGTATGCGAAAGAAGTCATCGACAATATAAAACCTGATGCGATTTTCCATCATGACGACTGGGGAAGCCAGAGATCTTCGTTTATCTCTCCTGAAATGTTTGAAGAATTCTATTTGCCAGCTTATAAGAAAATCTATGGCTATTACAAAGAAAACGGCGTTGAACTAATTGTTCATCATAGCGACAGCTATGCGGCTAACCTAGTTCCTTATATGATCGAAATGGGGATAGATATCTGGCAGGGAGTTATGACCACCAACAACACCCCTGGTCTGATCGAGAAATATGGTGGTCAAATCACTTTCATGGGAAATATCGATAGCGGTGTGGTAGACTTTCCAGGTTGGACACGCGAAATCGTTTCAGATAATGTTAAAAAGGCCTGTGAAGAGTGTGGAAAATTGTACTTCATACCCAATTTGAGTCAAGGTCTGGATGTAAG
>JAAXUP010000032.1 GCA_013335935.1 Eubacteriaceae bacterium
ACAGCGATTACATCGCTGCACTAACACTCACAGTGCTTTCAGCACTATTCGTGTATTGACCAAAAGTTTGGTCTTCAGCGAGCTAAGACGAACTTTTGGTCAATAAAAAAAGCCTTATGCGTTAGCATAAGGCTAAAAATTTTATTATCTTACGACCATAATATTTTCTGCTTGGGGTCCTTTTGGTCCTTGTGCAAGATCAAAAGTAACTTTCTGACCTTCTTCAAGAGTTTTGAATCCGTTTGAATTAATTTGTGAATAATGTGCAAAAACGTCTTTGCCGTCATCTCCTGTAATAAAACCGAATCCTTTGTCTGCGTTAAACCATTTAACTGTACCACTCATATGTGTGTACCTCCTAATTTTAATTTCGCTAAATCTTTGCAAAACAGATAACAAATACATTTCAAATTAGGAAAACACTTAGAGATACCAGCACCAATTGAAAATATTCATGTTAAATTATTTACTACTAATTTAAGCAATATCTTATGATAACATTATTACAGATGTCTGTCAATAATTTTCTTACCAATTTATAGTCTGAAAGGAATGGGGAATATTTTCGCTGATTTCGATGCTCCCAGGGGTGACCAGGCAGTCGTAGCAAAGTATTTTCACACCAGCCTCTGATGCCGCATGCAGGGTTCTGGAAAATTTCATGTCCATATCAATATTCGGTTCGAAACGAAGAATGTCTTTCATCTGTATCACAAAAAAGATATAATTTTGCATCCCTTCTCTTTGCCCTTCCATCAGGCTTTCAATGTGCTTGCTCCCTCTTAAGGTGGGGGCATCAGGAAACCGTGCGACGCCATTCTCCTCAAGAGTCACTCCCTTAACTTCGATAAAACCTTTAGTATCATCTGTTTCATAGTACAGATCCAGCCGGGAATGACCATAGGTGACTTCCTTTCGGATATTAAAAGCCCCTTTCAGTTCCGGAATTTTCCGGGTCATGAGGGCATCATAAACGACTTTATTGGGGACCTGAGAATCCATATTGATCATTTTGAGCCTGCCGTCAGCAAGGTGTTTTTCTACAGTGATCAGATCATATTTTGTTTTTCGGTGGTCGTGATCGCAGTGTTCCAGATATACTTTTGCGCCATCTTGAAGAAGTTCACGGCATCTTCCAGTGTTTTTGACATGTACGGTTTCAATGTTACCTAGGATTTCTACATTTGCAATGAAACGATTTGGCCTGTTTATAAAAATGCCTTCAACGATATTTTTATATTTCATAAGCTCTCCCTATATCTATAGTAATAACAAGTATTATAACCTTTTTGAAGACACATATGAAGAGGTCTATTCATTGTATGATTGAAACAGCATGCCAACTATTATATAATCATTAGTATTGCAAACATAAGGGAAAGCACAGGTCGCATAAATGAATCCTTCAAAATTCTATACCAAAAAATTAAATATCGTATGGATCGCAGGTCTTTGCTCCATTCTTTGGGGAAGCGCTTATCCCTCCGTAAAGATCGGATATGAACTGTATAAGATTCTGCCCGGGGATATTTCCACAAAACTGGTTTTCGCCGGATACCGTTTTATCTTAGCCGGGTCCCTGGTGCTGAGTCTTTACCTGGTGATTTATAAAACCTTAAAAATCCCCAATAAAAAAGAGTTGGCTGAACTTTTTTTACTGGGATTATTCCTGACTACCTTCCAGTATATATTTTTCTATATCGGAATGGGTAATACCACAGGAGTTAACGGGGCAATTTTAAACTCCGCAGGGATCTTCTTCTCCGTTTTTCTGGCTCATTTCCTGTATAAAAACGATAAGCTGAATGCTTCAAAAATCATAGGCTGCATCATCGGTTTCATCGGGGTCGTGATCATCAATTTTACTTCAGATTTCATGAAGTTGGATTTTAATTTTTTTGGCGACGGATTTGTCATTATTGCTGCCCTGGTTGGGTCAGGGGGGCTGATCTATTCAAAAAAGCTCAGTGGGAGCATCAACACCATGATCGTTACAGGCTATCAGCTATTATTTGGAGGCTTGCTGCTGACGTTTATCGGAAATCTTACCGGGGGGCACCTGGTGAATTTTACTTTTAAAAGTACGCTGCTCTTGCTGTATATGGGTTTGCTGTCAGCAGCAGCTTTTACCCTTTGGACGAATCTGCTGAAGTACAACAAGGTGGGTAAAGTCAGTATCTACAATTTTCTTGTACCGGTATTTGGAGCATTTTTATCTGCTGTGTTTTTAGGAGAAAGCTTTTTTGATCTCAAAAATATTTCTGCGCTGATTCTGGTGTGCGTGGGCATCTATATCGTGAACAATAAGAACAATTAATGACCGCGAATGAATCCAACCTTCCTTAATGGGTATAGAATGTTTAGGATGAATAATAATATTTGAGGTGAAATTTTATGAAAAAAGAAATTGTCTGGGTAGATTTTGATACCATGGAAAGCTTCATGACTGATGTTTTTAAAGGAATCGGCGTACCGGAGGAGGATGCGAAAATCTGCGCAGAGGTACTGATCACTGCGGATAAAAGAGGCATCGACTCCCATGGCACCAACCGGTTAAAACCGATTTACTACGACAGGATAAAGGACGGGATACAATTTCCAGTCACCAATTTTGAAATCGTCAGGGAAGGCCCTACAACCGCAGTTGTGGATGGACACGATGGTATGGGGCATGTGATCAGCTATAAAGCCATGAGTATGGCCATTGAAAAAGCAAAAAAATTCGGCATGGGAATGGTAGCAGTCAGGAACTCAACACATTACGGCATTGCCGGGTATTATGCCACTATGGCTACCCAGGCCGGGATGATCGGTATTACCGGGACCAATGCCCGCCCTTCAATTGCGCCAACCTTTGGAGTGGAAAACATGCTGGGCACTAACCCACTGGTATTTGGGATTCCCAGTGATGAGGAGTTTCCTTTTGTCATCGACTGCGCAACCTCCATTACACAGCGGGGGAAAATTGAAGTCTACGACAAGCTTGGGAAGGAACTTCCAGAGGGATGGGTAATTGATGAATTGGGCAATCCAAGAACCGATACCCATCAAGTTTTAGCGGATCTCGTCAAAGGAACAGCAGCATTGGCGCCTCTGGGAGGGATCGGAGAAGAGCTGGCAGGGTATAAAGGATATGGCTATGCAACAGTCGTGGAAATCCTTTCCGCTGCACTCCAGGGAGGGAGCTTCTTAAAGATGCTCCTGGGCATAGAAAACGGAAAGAAGGTTCCATACCATCTGGGACATTTCTTCATGGCCATTGACATATCCGCATTTATTGACCTGGAATCATTTAAAAAAACGACCGGAGATATTTTGCGGGATCTCCGTGCTTCGAAAAAAGCGCCTGGAGAGGAGCGAATCTACACCGCCGGGGAGAAGGAATATCTGGCTTACCAGGAAAGGCGTAACAAAGGTGTCCCAGTGAATTTTGAGCTTCAGAAGGAAATTCTTGCCATGCAGAAGGAACTGGACTTACATCAGTATGCATTCCCTTTCCAAACGTGATCTAAAATAAATTAGATGAAGTGTATTTGGGGCTGTTTAAAGCAAATACTCCAGGGTATATTTAAAAATACAAAGCAGGATATGCTGGTCTGGAAGGATATCATTATTCGATTTAATGATGGAAGGCTGACCTATAGTAAAATAAGTACAAATCTATTGAACTGCAAAGATGAGCTTTGTAAGCAATAGGAACACCTTATTAATTATTACAGGGAGATTATTTAGGTACCGCTTGCTTAGCGGGAACCTTAAAGAAATCTTACACAGCTAAAAATGATTACTCAGATAATTTATCATCCACAGGCGGCACCAACTACTTTGTAAATACATTAGCCATAGAAAGGAAGCATTATGACTAATGAAATCGAATCTTGAGGGGTAGCTATCATTAATTGAAGATGATACTATCCCTTAAGGCTTTTTTGCAGCCATCATATTTTACGGGAGGACTTGCCATGGAATTAAAGATCGAACATGAAAAAAACAAGAACCGATTTGTCATCAGTGACGAAGAAAACGCAATTACGGGAAGTCTGAACTATCATATGGAAAAAACTGATCTGATCATCATAGACTATGTAGAAGTCCACCGGTCCCATAGAGGAAAAGGGATGGGGGCTAAACTGGTGGATGCTCTGATGAAATACGCCAAAGAACTGGGATGCAAAGTCGATTCCCGATGTTCCTATGCCAGCAGTGTGATCTATAAAAACAGGGATAAATACAAAGAAATGTTACGAGAATAAGGCGTCAGAGACGCTTTTATTCTAGAAATCAGGGTATAAAGTATATAAGTAATTTTAATTAGAAAATGGGGTATTGATATGATGTTAAGAAATAGTTATGGGTTTTTTGACGGCAGCGGTTTGATTTTTATGCTGATTGGCATGTTTTTGTTGTCTGTCCTGGCGGTCATTGCAATTGTCCTGTTTATCCGTTCGCTGACGGGTCACCATGGACATGGAAGTGTGCATAGAGAAAATCTTGACAAGGGAAGCCCAGACAGAGGAATGCCTTCAAGCAACGCCCTGAATATCTTGAATGAGCGATTTGTAAAAGGTGAGATCACCGAAGAGGAATATAATAAAATTAAGGATGTCATTAAAAAAACATAACAAAAGAGGCAGTGCGAAAGCACTGCCTCTTTTATTGTAAAGCCGTTCTTCTCTTAAAATTATTTCACATAGGTGCTTCTTATATCTTCCACATCAGCATTATTCAGATCATCCACGGCTTCGATGATGCCAAGGAGAGCCGAGTCTTTTACAATGGCATATCCCCCTGAAAGCTCAGGATTGAAGGCAAGGCTGCCGAAGCCGTTTTCTACGGTAAAGGAGGCGACTTTCTCGCTGGACTGGGCATGAAGGACCTTGTATTCGCCATCCGGATTATCAAAGGCAGTCATATTAAAAGTGATTTCGGATAATTTGTTGATTTCTATAACGCCGATCAGAGGCCTTAGTTCATATCCGATTCCGTCAAAACTTAGCTTACTGTCGACCGCTTTTTTAATGATATCTTTCGTAGCCACCGGACTGATATCACTTCCATAGATGCTTTCCTGTTTCGTAGTGCTGGCTGTTCCACCAGAACAACAGCTTGAGCCTGAGCCTGAAGGTGCTTGGGTTGGATCGGCGTTTGCCTGGTCGACGGTATCAAGATCATCCACGACCTTTATTACTCCATCGATCATTCCCATCCAGCAACTGAAATTGATGTCTTCGCTCCCCGGTGTGAACTGGATAAGGTTCTCGCCGCTTTTTAATTTCTGCTGGATGTCCAGAGATTTCACTGCTATGGCATTGTTGCAGGAGTTCAGGGCTTTTCCGTCGATGATCCATTTTACCGGGATGCCTTTCTGGACATAAAAGGTGTTGGGGGTATATCCGTTTCCGTCCGCAGTCATTCGTATTTCCTGGACACCATCAACAAGAACGGCTTTCGTCCCATTCTCCCCAGTTGAATTTGTCTGGCTGGACGCTGCTGCGTTTTTGATCAAAGAGATGGGGTTTGCATTGACTCCTGCCAATACCAGGCCTCGGTTACCCATAATCAGTCCAAGGACTATGATCAGTATTCCACTGAATTTGAGAATTTTTTTCGTATATCCCTTGCTTAAAAAACCGGAGAGGGCCCCAAAGGTAAGCATCAGGGGTACTGTTCCCAATGAGAACACGAACATGGACATGGCGCCGCCAATCGCGCTTCCCGTTCCAAGTGCAAATAGTTGCATGGTCTGAAGAGGACCACAAGGCATGAGTCCATTTAGAATTCCTACAATAAAAGGAGAGCCTGACTTGCTTTTGGCTTTACAGAGGCTCACGGGCAATTTAATTTGAAATTTACGGAAGGCTTCAAAGCCTGCCAGGTTCAGGCCCATGATGATCATGAAAAGTCCGGCAGCAATCTGTAGGACGGCCTTTGCAGTGAGGGAAAGGGAAATCACAGAACCTGCAGCGCCAATGATGCCCCCAAGGACGGTGTAGGATAAAACTCTGCCCAGGTTGTATAAAAGCGCAGGCTTCAAGGCACCAAACTTACTGGGATCTTCCTTTGAGAGGCTTTGGGAGAGCATTATGCCTCCGCACATCCCCACACAGTGGATGGATGTTAACAACCCTACCACAAACAGTACAGCATAAGAGGCGTTTTTCAGCCGGGCATCCATATCAATACCGTTTGTATTCAGACCCAAAATGATGATTGCCGCAGCAATGATCAGAATGCCCATAAACTTATAGCTATTGGAATTTTCTACAGAGTAGCCGGATTTTATGATGGCGGCCTTTATCTGGGAGAGATTCAAAAGACTTTCGTCAAATTTGATTACAGCGGTCTGACTGCTGAAATCTGCTTTGACGCTGATCACGCCTTCCAGCTTCATGATTTCCTTCTCAACAAGCTTTTCACAGGACCCGCAGGTCATGTCGTAGACTTTTATCTTAATGTTTCTAATGCTCATGGATATCCTCCCATATTAACTATTGTGAGGATAATTATACGAAATACATGTGGTGATTTTATGGAGAACAGAGATTATTTAAGTTGATCTGGATTTTTGAAAGTTTCATAGGTCTCCAGGATCCTTTTTTTGAGCCACCCTTCATCGAATTCACTTTTGTAAAGGAAAGTTGTCTCATTCTCCATGGTCCAGTCGGCAGCACTTATATTTTCCAGCCTGGCATAAAGTTTAGAGCCAGGGAGGGGATAGGGCACATTGAAGGAAATCTCTTCAAGATCCAAGGAGAGGGCGAAACGGAAGGTTTCTTCTATGGTCTCAACGGTTTCCCCTGGGTATCCCACGATAAAAAAACCGGCACAACCGATCCCATGCTTCCGAAACATTTCCACACCGTTTCTTACGGTGGTTGTATTGATTTTCTTATTCATTTTTTTCAGGATATTATCATTCCCTGACTCGATTCCAAGATACACTTTGCTGCAGCCAGATCTTTTCATGATCTGAGAAGTCTCGTTAGTGACAGAATCTGCCCTTGACAGACAGCTCCAGGTAATTTGAATTTTTTTATGGATCAGTGCATTGCAAAAGCTGATCAGAAAATTCGGATCCAAGGTAAAGAGATCGTCTGCGATCCACAGGGAGTCATAGCCATAGGAGAGGATATCCTGGATTTCTTCCATGATTCTGTCAATACTTCTGAATCTCACCTGGTTGCCAAAGATGGGCTTCGAGCAAAAATCACAGGAGAAAGGGCAGCCATAAGTCATCATAATGGAGGATTTTTTGCTTCCGTCATGCTGAAGACTTAACTCCTGATATTTTTCATGATCAAAACCTTCCTTGTCGGGAACCGGTAGACTGTCAATTTCGGTTTTGGTAAGATGGGAGGACGGTTCATCCATGAAACCCATGGTACGGCTGTAAATGCCGGGATATTTTTCTGGATGAATGTTTTTAATAAACGCATTTTTGCTGGAGGAGCTAAAAAAATCTGTGCAAAAATCAGGGAAGCTTTTCGCCGCTTCACCCTTGAAAACATAGTCGAATCGTTGGGAAAATCTTTCAGGATAAAGGGTTGGAAGCGGTCCACCGGTCACATAAAGGCTTTCTGGATTTTCTTTTTTTAACCTGGCTAACAATTCCACTGCATTATTCGCCAGGGTTGCCATAACGTATATGCCCGTTATATCCGGTCTGAATTCTTTTGCAATTTTGGCGGCCTCTTCTTCTGTCAGGAAGGTGCAATCCAGCTTCATTACCTCCAGCCCTCTTTTTTTAAGTATTGCAGAAAGCAGGGCAATGCCAAGGGGAGGAAACATCTGATCTTTTCTTATTCCTGTAAAAAAATAAGGATAAATGAGAAGGATCTTTTTCATGTTTGGTTCTCCACCTCTCTAAAAAATATGGCATATCGGTAATGTTCAAAGGCCTTTGACTGGCAGGAGATTTCACTTTCAAAACCAGCCCAGCTAAATTGACTGGTTTTCTCCCGGCCCCAGTAGATCGCGGTGCTTACATTTTCCGGCACTTTCATTTCCTCCATAGAAAAAGCAAGAGAGTGGCGGTGGTTGTAGAGTTCACAGGTCGAATAGACTCTTTGCCATCCGGAAGGTGGAGACGTCACCTTCCCCCCAATCAAACCCTGTTGAAACAAACTGCCTCCCAGTTCGTTCATGACAAACAATTTCGAGTCATGGGCATTGAAATTGCAGCTTAAATCTACGGTCAGAAAGTAATCACCTGTTTCGTAAACGGTTCGTATTTCCCCAAGGGTTAGAGTCTTTACAAAGGTCATCCCCACATTAAAAATTTTACTCAGATGACTTCCCAGGGAAAGGAGCCTGCTCTGTGATTTTTCCAGCTTCATGTAGACTTTTGTGCTGAAAAATTCCAGAAACTTTGTAAGTGGTTTAAATCTCGTTCCTGAAACCGTAAATTCCAGCCTTCTGTTGATATTTGAGTTTACATGGATGGCAGAACCGATATATTCGATTGACACTACAGAGGCAAAATAAGTATACCCGCCTGTCTGAATGGCGCAGGCACCAATACCCATGCCTTCTTCCAAAAGAAGTTCATTGTCATAATATACCAGAAGACCTCTGTCAAGACCTTTTGACGCACCTGTTCCTTTGTAGTCCCGGGTAAAATCAAATCTGAGCATTGTCGTATTATACCTGTTCCAAATATTTTTTCTCGAATTTATGGAGGGTTTCATGGAGTTTTTCATGAGTGCCTTTTCCCATGACTTCCTCTTCGAATTTTTCAAAAGCGGTAGAAAGCGCTTCCTGCCTGTTTGCAGGAATATTGTTATCTGCCAGAGGAAATAAGGAAGTATTTTCTTTTTGAATATGCTTTCGTAGCAATTCACAGTAATTTTTAGACGAAGCGATAAAGTCGTCCCGGTGGTATTGATCTGTTAAGGAGTCGGTCATAAGGGACAGATAAATTCTACCCTCCGAATGCTCAGTAAGGAGCACTTTTATCAATACGCCATCCAGAGTCAGATCAAATTCGATCATAACCGGGAACAGAAGATTCTCCTCCTTACCGTGATGGCACTTGTCGGCAAATAATTTGAAAAATCCAATCATTTCATACAGATCCTCCAGGGGGATACTTTGGTTACCCTCTATTAAAGCGGTCATTTTCTCCAGAATGGAAATTCCGAAAAGTATACCCTCATGTTCACTTCGCAGATCATCACAAACATAATTCATCATTTGTACTCTCCTTTCAAATTTTGTATCAGCAGCAAGTATTCAATTACTCTATACCCTTAATAAACGATTGAAAAACGCTAAAGAATAATAATTATACTTTAAACGGATTTTCAGACCGCCAAATTTATAAAATTTGAAAGCGTTAAATTTAACTATACAAATACCATAAAATCGTGTATATTTTTATAGATGTAAACCATTTGTTAGTTAGGAGGTGACACCCGTGAAAGAACTTTGTTTCAAAGAATTTTTTATAAAATCGCCAACACCCTATTCCTGTCAGAAAGTCATACTGGATGAAAAGGGTATCCCATATAGCTATGAAATCGTGGAGATCAATAAAGCGTGCGAGAGTCTGTTTGGACTTAAAGCAGCTGATATGAAAGGAAAGAAGTATAAAGATGCCTTCCCTCAAAGTCATGAAAACTCGGCCAGATGGGACACGGCATTTTCGGAAGCGATGATCAGTGACCGCGCGATAGAAATGGATCTATACTCGGAGTATACCGGAAAATGGCTGCATATCGAGGTATTCCCCCTGGATGAGTGTCACTTTGGAGCCGTATTTGAAGATTCTACTAAGGAGCATGTCCATGAAAAAGATATGGAGGCATTTTTAAAAGTCAATCTGGATATGCTTTGTGTTGCCAACATGGAGGGGACATTTGTTAAAGTCAACAATGAGTTTGAAAATGTTCTTGGGTACTCGATTACAGAGCTGGAAGGCAAAAGTTTTCTGTCGATGATTCATGAAGAAGATTTAGAAGCTACCCTGGAGATCCTGGATGTTTTAAAAGAGCAGAAACCGGTTTCGAATTTTGTTAACCGATATCGCTGTAAGAATGGGGAATACAAGTACATCGAATGGCGTTCCCAGCCAAATGGTGAATACGTATACGCTTCCGCAAGAGATATCACGGAAAAAATGGAAATCGAGAATAAACTTAAAGAAATCAATGAGGATCTGGTGATTTACACTAAAAAACTTCAGGCAGCGAATCAAATCCTTAAGACACTTTCCATCACCGATGAGTTAACGGGACTCTACAATCGACATTATTTTGAAAAACGAATCACAGAGGAACTTGACAGATCGGACAGATACAGTGAAGAACTTTCCATGATCATTTTTGATCTAGATCAATTCAAAAAGATCAATGACACCTGGGGTCATCCCATGGGGGATCTAATCTTAAAAAAGACGGCTGAAATAACGGTCACTCAGATGAGAAAGTCAGATGAAATCTTCAGGCTGGGGGGAGAAGAATTTGCAATCATCTTGCCTCACAACACCTTAGAAGGGGCACGGACTGCAGCAGAAAGGCTTCGAAAAGCCCTTAATGAATGTGTTCACCCTGAAGTCGGAAAAGTCACCTGTAGCTTCGGTGTTGCTGAAAGAAGACCAGAGGAATCCTTCGACAGCTGGTACAGAAGAGCTGATGAAGCGTTATATGGCGCTAAAAATAGCGGAAGAAACCGAGTGATTTGTTGCGATTGACTTCCTGTTATTTCTTAGGATATAATTTTAACCATAAGCACCCTGGAGAGGTATCGAAGTGGTCATAACGGTGCTGACTCGAAACCGAATGCGATATCTGGAAGCCCTAAACCTCTAACCATTGATGTGACTTGGTTTGACAAGTCGGTGTACTAATAATTATACTGTTGTTCTCTCCATCAGTTCTCTCTTTTTTCCAAGAGATATCTGAGAGCTGATGTTGAAGATAAATACGGAAGCGTATCGAAGTGGTCATAACGGGACTGACTCGAAATCAGTTGAACCCTCACGGGTTCCGTGGGTTCGAATCCCACCGCTTCCGCCAGAAAACCATTGGCATTCCTCAGTTTTTGAGGAATGCCTTTCTTTTTATCAATGTGCAGAGACGACTTGTTTCTTGCATTTTTTGCTCAGACGGAGTCATTGTTTGGCTCTACCTCCTTTGTCGTTTCAATGACAAAATTCAGTCCCTCGATCATGGCTTGTGCTGATGAAATCTTTGAATTGTAATCTAGATGAGCATAAATGTTAGCCGTCGTTGAAAAATCACTATGGCCGAGCCAGTCCTGGATCTGTTTCATCGAAACGTTGTTTGCCAGCAGCAAGCTTGCGCAGCTGTGTCTGAGATCGTGGAAGCGTATCCTTCTGAGTCCATTGTCCTCCAAAAGTTTTGGGAAAGCAGTCGTTAAATATTCTGGCCGAAGTCTGATACCCAATTCGTTGACACAAATATAGTCCAGGTAGTCCTTACAATAGGAGCGTCCGCAAAGCTTACGATTATTTTCCTGCCGCTCTTCAGCTGCAAGAAGTTTCTCTTTGAAAGCTGGAACCAATGGTAGTGTCCTCATGCTGGACTTATTTTTTGTAGAGTCCGATGCATGGATCATGTGCTTACCATCTATGGAAAATGATGTGACGGTATGCTTAACCACTAAAGAATTATTGTTGAAATCAATGGCGCTCCATTTGAGGCCTACAATTTCACTTCTGCGTAATCCATAGAACGCTCCCAAAAGGACTGGAAGTTCAAGATTTCTTCCTTTCACTAATTCAAACAGTTGGTTTATTTCCTGGCTATCATAGAAATTACCAACAAAACGCTCCATTCTGGGCCGTTCTATTTTGCTGGCTGGGTTGACTGGAATCAGATCAATCTTGACGGCATACTTCAGTGCTTTGTGGATTACCGAGTGATAATGAATCACTGTGCTGGCCTTCACTCGTTTCAGCTGTAGCGTGTAGAAATCCTGGATGTCCTTCGGCTTCAGATCAATCAGTTTGATTGCTTTTTCCTTAAAGTATGGGAGTATCGGCGATTTGCACATTCCAGCATAGCTTGCGTAAGTTGAAAGCTGAATCGTACTTTTGGCGATCTCCAGCCACTGTTCAAGAAAAGCATCAAAGAGCATATCTTCTGTCGGTGTGGGGATTTCGGGAACGAAGTTCTTTCTTGCCTCCTGGAGAAGGTCCTGAGCCCTTTTCTTGTTTCCTTTGACGGTCAAGCCGGTAGTGATCCATTTGCTCTTGCGTTTACCTTCATGGTTCGTGTAGTTCAGTACAATATAGAAATTACCGTTTTTTTCTTGCAGGTGTCCTGCTACCATTTTTAAAACCTCCTTTGTTTGTAGCTCCGATTACCTGCCGTTGACACTTTGAGCGTATCACGGGCAAGTTCCTTCGTGCAATGTTGTGGAGGTTCAAATTGATGGCTGCTCATTACCGACTCTGAGATATGATATGATGTGCGCTTTGGGGATGCGATAGTTACGCCCAATTTTGACAAAGGTCACTTCACCATTTTTCAGGAGCTTATAACCTGTCTTGGTGCTGACACCAAGAATTTCACACATTTGATCAATATTCATCACGTCGGGATAATCTTTGAGCATGAGGCTGTAGGCTTCCTTGCTGGATAAAGTATTGCTCATGCAAAAACCTCCCTTCACTATATAGAAATAGAAAATAGCCGCACCTGAATCAATCTTTCCGCATTAATTTGCGGGATTTTTCATGATGCGGCTGCTGTATTTGATTCTTGAATTTGTGAATGGACCGGACAAGCGTGGGCTTCACGCTTTCATAGGACTTTCACCTCCCTCCATTCTGATGGCGGGCCGTACTCATTGCCTGCGACGGTTTGATCACGCTCGGACTGTGACTATACGGAAGTATCATTATCTCGTGCACAAGGTCATGGCCAGCTGATCTGCCACAATCAGCATGCGGCAAAGGTATGGATCGCTCTCTTCAATATTGAAGGTCATCGCGTACCTGCCACTCGGCTTGTCCTTTCGGCTCATGCACCAAAGGTATCCGGTTCTCCTATATGAAGTTGTCAAAGATCGCTTTTATGAGAAGATAAAAGTCCCTCTCATAAGCCATGAGAATTGAGAGCCATTTTTGAACCCTATCCTTCAAAATTTTTCAAATCTTTTTCTAGACTTCTCAGTGCCTGAGCAATCGACTTGCAAACAGCCTTAACACTGACGCCTTCTGCCTGAGCGATATCCGTCTTGCTCATCTCCAGAAAATAGTAGGCATAGATTCGCTTGGCCTGGATGTCCGGCAGACCGGAAATGGCAGCATGAAGTTCCTGCTTCGTCATTTTCCTTTCATAGATCTCGTAGGGGGACATGGAGACAAAGATTGCTTCATGCTCGATGCCATCATCCCGATCCAGGGAATAGTGAGCTTTATTCCAGTGAATCTTTCTCTGGTAGTTCAGTTCTTTGCGTTTCGATACTTCGAATATCTCAGCGATTTCATCATCAACCATGACAAAACAGTCATTCTCATAAAACGGGTATACTTCCCGCAGATTTATCTTTTTCATTTTCATTCTCCTTTATGTTTTGGCTTGTTAGCGGCAAACAAAAAGGAGACGGTGGGCTGCGGCATCTCGGGGAGAGATGCCAGCTAGGGTCATTTATTGAGTTTTTTATTGACATGACAGGCTCCTTTTAGCGGGAACCTGTCATTGGTGATTGCACTGCCAAAAAGCTGATTACTGAATAAAAAAGGCCGGATGATCCTCTCAAATTGAGTAATCATCCGGCGGTGGTAGCTCAGTGAATCGGCTCCGGTGCTCGGTATAGATTTTATTCAGTTGTACATTTACTGCTTGTGCGGTGGTCGCTACTTTTTAAGTGCGCCGGTGCTCCATAAATCAGTAAACGTTAGTTAGAATTGGTCTGCGATGACCGGAATGGTGACCACTTTGCCGCACATCTCGCACTTGATGGTGATGATGCCGACGCTGTCAGTAGTGACGTCGAAAAGCCGTTTCCCACAATAAGGGCAGTTGATGGGTTTGTAGAATTCATCGAAGGCTTCTTTTTCTGCTCCAAGGATGATTTCAGTGGTCCTCAGACAATCTGATTTATAAGGGCAAGCCTTCGTGTTGCTGCACTTGATCAGGATCTTTAATCTTGAGCCATCTACGGTGTCAAACAGCCTTCTTTCTCGATTGCATTTGATCTGAACATTTCTCATTTGTTATCCCTCCTGTACTAGGCGTACATGATTCCGGGCATTATGACCTCATGGCTGCTGACTCCTGGAGTTTTGATACTGTCAAGCAGTGATGCTGAATAGATGGACCATTTGCCATAACGGCTGCGTATGGTTTCGATGGTGTCATCCAATTTTTCCATCCTGGCCCGCCTGGCAGCATCATCAAAGAGCATCAGCTGCTGGGGCATGAACTTAGGTTCCAGGTTGATAGCGCGTACTGTAACCGCCCTCACATGTGTATGCCAGTCGTAGTGTATTTCAAACAGATATTTTGCTGCCAGGGCGATCTCCATGGGGCTTTGGGTCGCCATGGGCAGCTGCATCTGATATTGACGATAGGAAAGGTCTTTGTCCTTGACGGTGATCTGAACGCCGTTGGCTTTCATGTCATGAACTCGAAGACGGTGACTAATGTCCTGGGTCAGGTGGAGCATTACTTTCCAGACCTCATCATTGTTCTCTAGGTCCGAGGTACAGGTTGTGCCGTGTCCAATGGATTTAACTGGGGAATAAAAGTCATTTTTCATCACTCTGGACTGGTCCTCTCCGTTAGCAAAGAACCAAAGCATCTCACCATTTTTCCCCAGAGTGCTTCGCAAGAAGTCTCTCGGGGCCTTGGCCAATTCTCCAATGGACCGGATTCCGTAGCGGGACAGCTTCTTGTCCGTAGCTCTGCCAACATAGAAGAGATCCGAAACAGGCAGAGGCCAAACCTTCTCCTGGTAATCATCCCGACGAATGACGGTAATGGCATCAGGCTTTTTCATGTCGCTGCCAAGCTTGGCAAAGATCTTGTTGTAGGAGACGCCAATACTGACGGTGAGTCCGAGCTCTTCCCGAGTGGTTCGCCGGATCTCCTCAGCGATAGAAAGATCATTTCCGCAGACACCCTTGCTTCCTGTCACATCAAGCCAGCATTCATCCATGCCATAGGGCTCAACCTGATCCGTGAAGCGCTGATAAATCTCCCGGGTGAGTTTGGAATACTTCAGGTATTGATCATATTGGGGAGGAACCATCAGAAGATCCGGGCATTTCTGTTTGGCTTCCCAGTTGACCATGCCAGTCTTGATACCAGCCTTTTTTGCCTTCTCTGATTTGGCCAGTACAATACCGTGGCGATCTTCCGTGGAACCGCAGACCGCGATTGCTTTGTCCCGAAGTGCTGGATTCAGCATGATTTCTACCGATGCATAGAAGCTATTCAAGTCACTGTGAAGAATTGCTCGCTCGTTTTTCATGAAAAGTTACTCCTTTCCAAGGCTATGTAACATATTTGTTGACAGATGAAGTTGCGATAGGTATAATGAAGATAACTTCATCTTGTAGCTCAATGTTAACAGGTCAATGAAGAATAGTCAATATAAAAATGAAGTTGACGAAGTTATATTCATTACGGGAGGCAAAGAAATGAAAACATTCTCAGAGAAAACCAAAGAAGCTCGTGAGGCATTAAGGCTAAATCAGCAGCAGTTGGGTGAGCTGGTCGGGGTGTCCAAGCGTTCCATCGCAGCCTATGAGACAACCGATACCAAGCCTCGCGGAAATGTTGCACGCAAACTCGCGGCTGCTCTGCAGGTGTCTGTGGATTATTTGCTGAATGATGAAATCACCGATCCGAAATATGGCATAGAAAAAGCTCCCTACATTGAGGAAGCTCGTGATCGTTTAGGGAATAAGGCAGCAAAGGAGATGAATGGCTTGCTGGATCAGAATTTGGCTCTCTTTGCCGGTGGTGAACTGGATCAGGAAGCAAAAGACGCTTTTTTCGAAGCCGTTATGAAGGCTTACCTGAAGTGTAAGGAAGAAGCCAGAAAAACCTATAGTCCAAAAAAGAAAGACGAATAGGTACATTCCGACACATCAAAATTCAGATCCTTTTTCTCGCTTACAGAAATCTACGAGTCCGTATTTTTGGACAGTCAATTTGCTTTAATGGATTTAAGGAAATCTGTCCTGGATGAGCGTTTATTTCAGATCAATTGAAGGTGATTACATGTCTATTGAATATATTTGTCAGAAAGTGTACCGCTTAATGCGCAAATATGATGAATCAGATCCCTGGAAGCTGGCGAATGCTATGGGTATAATCGTATTATTTCATCCCATGGGAACTACGCCAAAATCCTGTAAGGGTTTCTTTTTGTATCAATCCAGGAAAAAGCAAATCACCATCAACAGCGAATTACCAGAAGCCATCCAAAGGATCATCCTAACTCACGAAATTGGCCATGCGGTCCTTCACCATGACGCTGCCAAGATGAGAACCTTTCATGACTTTGCGCTTTATGATACGTCTTCACAAATGGAATACGAGGCCAATCTCTTCGCTGCTGAATATCTGCTGAAAGATGAAGTGGTCAGGGAAAGGCTGAATGAGGATACCTTCTTCTTCTCTGTCGCCAAAGAACTGGAGGTGCCTCCAGAGCTGCTTGATTTTAAATTCAGGATTCTCAAGTTGAAAGGATGGCAAATTGAATCACCGATCCTGGCTAATAGCAACTTTTTAAAAAATTTGTCAGATCGAGGTGATGATACGTGAATACTTCGTCCAAGGTCTATGTTGCTGTAATCGCGTCTTTTTCAGAAGATGGAAAGCTTGATCCAAAACAACTCCGCTGGGAAGATGGCCGGGAATATTCTATTGAAAAAGTCCTAGATGTCCGTCCGGCAGCAGCACTGAAGGCTGGCGGTCAAGGTGACCGCTATACGGTGCAGATCAAAGGGAACCAAAGCTATCTTTTCTTTGAGAGAAGCGCGAATATATCCGGCACAAACTTAGGAAGATGGTTTGTGGAACGGAAGTGAATATCGGATGAGATAATTCCCGTGAAATAATGTCGACAGATTTCAGATATCTGATCGGCTATTTTATTGCTCAAATAAGGCGTGATAAGAAAGATGATAGCGTGAATTTCAGAAAGTTATACAGAAAAAACGTTTTGAGAAGAGATTTTCGCAAATAACTATACATTTTTATGCCATTTAAGAATCCATCGTGATATAATCGAATAAATAGGCTATGTACTGTACTCCACAAATGAGGTGTGATCAGATGGATGTTAGCTACAACAAATTATTCAAACTGTTAATTGATAAAAGTATGAAAAAAACAGATCTCCGTATGGCAACAGGGATTAGTCCGAACACCCTTACAAAATTGTCCAATAATGAATATGTGTCCATGGAAGTGCTTGTTAAAATTTGCCGAGTGCTTGATTGTGATTTCAGCGACATTATGGAAATCATCCCAATTAAAAAAAATGAATAGACTTCAATTCAGAATAATTTGTTAGGAGGTGCATTGATGGCAAGAAAAGAATATAGTGCCGGAATGGTCAAACTGCCATTTTGGTTTTCGGAATTTAAGAAAATGATCAGCCTCTTAAATTCAGGGATGTCATTATCTGAGATCAAAAATTTAAATTTGAAAGAAAATATTTTTTCGGCTCCAACTGAAGCTAGGGCCGTACAAATATTCAACACGGTATCTACACGGGTAAAGGCATTAGATTCAAGCTTCTATAATTTATTTGAGCAGTGCGATATCGCTAGTCAAAAACTGATTGCACTCATTGCAGTTATGGAAAGCGATACACTGTTTTTTGATTTTATGTATGAGGTCTTTCGAGAAAAGCTGATCATCGGAATCGATGAGATCACAGACAGTGATATCAGCGTGTTTTTCAAAGACAAACAATTGCAGAATGAGCGGGTCGCCAAGTGGACGGACTATACCTTGAAGCGATTGGGAACTATATATCGTACAGTCTTGATGGAATCAGGCATCCTGGAGAGGACCACTGGTTCGAGGAGAATTTCTAAACCAGTTATGGATCGCTCCTTGGAATTAAATCTTAAAAACTGTGGTATGGAAATGACGCTCCGTGCCTTAACGGGGGTGAGATAATGTCTAGTTTGGAAGAACGACTCGACTTAGCGGAACGCTTGATCAAAAGTGAAAGCTTCCGGAAAAACAAGGGGCTTGGCAATGAAGTCGGATACTATGTATTTGACTATCCGGCTGAAAAAGAACTTGTGGTCAGAGAACGTATTGCCTACATGAAAAATAAAAACTCCAGGGGTACCGACGGGTTTGAACTGGTTGTATTCGATCTTTATGACATCATGATTGAGATCCTGGAAAAAGAAGGCTTTTTAGAACAATGCTATATGTTTGAGAAGAAAAAAGGATTTGAACGGATCATCCAAGCCGTGGGTAATCTTCTGAAGATCAATGATGCTGATAGTTTGATCGTCCAGTACATTCAAGAGAATACACCGGAAGATGCGGTAATCTTTTTGGTGGGAATCGGTAAATGCTATCCGATATTGAGATCACATAAGGTACTCAACAATTTGCATCAAACGCTGGATCGAGTGCCTGTTGTGCTGTTCTATCCAGGGAAATACGATGGCCAGGAACTGGTCCTCTTCTCAACGATTAAAGATGATAATTACTACAGAGCCTTCAAGCTTGTAGATTAGGGGGATGAAGATGTTTATTAAAGATATGTTTGTTAAGCCTATTGACCGAGACATTAAAGGGGTCATCAAAGTTGGCCAGGCCGATGATGAAAACATCAAACAAGAATTGGAAGAATATGTGGTGACCAGAGAGCTGCAAAAGCATTTCACGGAATTCTTTAGCAGCTATAAAAAGGGAGTCAATGGGCATACCGACAAAATGGGTGTCTGGATCTCTGGATTCTTTGGAAGCGGTAAATCTCACTTCTTAAAGATCCTGTCCTATATGCTTGAAAATAAGGAAGTCAACGGCAAGAGAGCCCTCGATTATTTCATAGATGACAAGAAGATTATCGATCCGATGGTTCTGGCGGACATGAAGCTGGCTGCAAGTGTACCAACGGATGTTGTTCTATTTAATATCGACTCCAAAAGCGAAATGGCAGGAAAGCAGACAAAGGATGCCATTGTTTCTGTGTTCCTCAAAGTCTTCAATGAGATGCAGGGCTATTGTGGTTCAATCCCTGCACTTGCCGATCTGGAACGACAGCTCACAGAGCGAGGAAAATATGACGAGTTTAAAACCAGATTCGAAGAAGAGTTTGGAAAGCCATGGATAGATTCCAGGAACAAGTTTGACTTCATCCAGGACACCGTTGTGGATGTCCTTTCAGAGATGGACTTTATGAGTGAATCTGCTGCCCGCAACTGGTGCGAAAAGGCCATAGAACCTTACCAAATCAGCATTGAGAATTTTGCCGAGATGGTGAAGGAATATCTGGAACACAAAGGCCGCAATCATCACCTTGTTTTCTTGGTGGATGAGATTGGTCAGTACATAGGTGAGGATTCCAAGCTGATGCTGAATCTTCAGACAGTAACAGAAGACCTTGGAACTGCTTGCCGTGGTAAGGTCTGGATCATCGTGACTAGCCAGCAGGATATTGATTCCGTTACTAAAACAAAAGGCAATGATTTTTCTAAGATTCAGGGACGTTTTGACACGCGCCTCTCCTTGTCGTCTGCCAATGTGGATGAAGTTATCAAAAAAAGAATTCTGGATAAAACAACGACAGCAGAACAAACCCTTAGAATCCTATATGAGCAAAAATCCACCATCATCAAAAATCTCATCGTCTTCAACGATGGCGTGGAGAAGAAACTGTATGCCAATGAGCACGACTTCGCCTTGGTATATCCCTTTGTGCCTTATCAATTTAATTTGCTAGCCAGTGTCCTGACCTCAATCCGGACTCATGGTGCATCCGGCAAGCACCTCTCTGAAGGTGAGCGTTCCATGATCGCCCTATTCAAGGAATCTGCCATGAAGCTGATGAATCGGGAACATGGTGCCCTAATCCCCTTCAATGTGTTCTATGATGCCCTCCATCAATTCCTGGATCACAGCCACAAAGGTGTCATATCCCGGGCGGCAGACAACAGTTATATCAATCCGGACAATGAAGCAGAATGTTTTAATGTCAATGTCCTTAAAACACTGTTTATGATCAAGTACGTCAAAGAGATTACAGCAAACACTGAAAATATAACCAGTCTGATGATTTCCGACATTGATACCGATCGGATCGCCTTAAAGAAACGCGTCGAAGAAGCCCTGAAAATCTTGGTTCGTCAGATGCTGGTTCAGAAAAATGGCGACAACTATGTGTTCCTGACCGATGAGGAGCAGGAAATCAACCGGGAAATCGAAAATCAGAATATCGAGATGGCTGAGGTCATCAGCAAAGCCTCGGAGATTATTTTCGAAGATATTTTCAGCGATAAAAAATATAGATACCCGGAACACAATGGCCGGTATAATTTTGCGTTCAACCAGATTGTAGATGATAGGCCATATAAGTCGAATCAAAACCACGACATAGGCGTTCGCATCCTGACCCCCGGTTCTGACTACAGTGAAGATGAAACAACCCTTCGGATGATGTCAGGTCAGGGAAAAGAAGTTCTAGTTGTGCTGCCGAATGATTCTACATTCTTAAATGAGTTGAGAAGCGCATTAAAAATAGAAAAATACTTAAGACTGACGACTTCCAATAAGCTTGCCAAATTCGAGCAGATCAAAGAAGCAAAACGAATTGAGATGCGTGAAAGAAACGGCAATGCCAAACTGTTTCTACAGGAATCCATGAAAAATGCTGCCATTTATGTCAATGGAGATCGGGCGCAGATTGGAGCCAAGGAAGTGTCTTCCCGCATCAATGAAGCTTTGGGAAGGCTGGTCTCCACTGTTTATCATAAGCTGTCCTATATCGATGTGGTCATGAATGAGGCGAATATCAGATCACTGTTCAAATCTTCGAACCAGCAGTCATTTACCCTTGAAGGCGGACAGGAAGCTAACGCACACGCCATTCATGATGTGCTCAGTTTTATTGCCAGCAATTCATCCATGCATACCAAAACCTCCATGAAAAGCATCATGGATCGCTTTATGAAAGCACCCTATGGGTTTGTGGAAGATGATGTGGAATGGCTGGTGGCAAAGCTATTTAAGAATGGAGATATTTCATTAACGGTGAATGGTGCTTCCATCACTTTGTTGAATAAATCAGATGATGAAATCATCCGATACCTCACAAAAAAAGAATATTTGGAAAAGCTTTTGACAGAACGCCGCCAGCAGGCAGGCATTGAGGAGAAAAAGGCTGTTCGGGAAGTTATGAAGGAATTATTCGGCGTGTCCAGTATCAATGACGATGACGATTCCATCATGCAGTCATTCCAGAGTTACAGCAGCAAGATCGGAAGAGCA
>JAAXUP010000197.1 GCA_013335935.1 Eubacteriaceae bacterium
ACCATCCATGGCATCACGGACACTATCGGCGTTGCGTACATCGCCAATGTAAAATTTAAGCTTTGGATTGGCATACTCCTTACGCATGTCATCCTGCTTCTTTTCATCACGGCTGAAAACACGAATCTCAGCAATGTCTGTTTCAAGAAACCGACGAAGGACTGCATTTCCGAAAGTACCGGTGCCACCTGTAATAAGCAGTGTTTTGTTTTTGAACATTATATATTAAGAATTGATTTTTTTATTTCATTATTTTTTTTATGATTCAAAATAATTTGTTCAAAAATATCATGAACCATACCAGCCATATCTTTCCATGTTTCAGGAAATTTCTTTATTTGCTCAAAACCATTATTTATAAGTCTGGATCTTAATTCAGAATCACTCATTAACTCACTTATCTTATTTACCCATGCATCAGGGTTTTCTGCTGACACATATATAGCTGCATTACCACACAAATCGCGAGAATATGGCAAATCTGCCACAATCTGTGGCTTACCCCATCTCATCGCTTCAAGGTGCGCCGAGCTCAATGATTCCAAAACACTAGGCATGAGACATGCATCACAATTGTCATACAAAGAAAATAGATATTTTTTCTGTATCCATCCAACAGGAATTATGTATCCATCATCAATAAGATTTTTAACTTTTTTACCATAATATTTTTCCAACTCAACAACTGTCAATGTCAGTATCAGCCTAACTTTTATCCCCCTATTTGACAACAATTGAATAACATCAATTAAGGTCTTGTGATTTTTATGAGGGCTATATGTTGACACATAAAGAAATGTATATGCATTTTTCCCCAATCCACTTTTTATTATTTTTTTAATATCATCAGGTATTCGCTCAAAATCAAAATCATTCATATTTTCGACTGATTTTGGAACAATGTATAATTCATGTGGTGAATATTTTATTTTTTTAATATACTGCTCCATGATTCCTGTTTGAACTATAACTGCATCTGATGCCTTTAAAGATTTGCGAAAAAACCAACGCATCGCAGCAACAGTCAACCCATTATCAGGGTGATATTTAGTAACTTCCCAAGGATATACTTGATGTGGATTATTTACACTTAGAATTTGTGGTATATTGGACTTTGTATAGGCACCAAGATTTAAAGACCATAATATATCAACTTTATTTTTTTTTGCGATTCTAATTAAATCATACCATCCCAGTATTAAACGACTAACCTCTTTAGGAAACCTTCCCCCATATGATATAATTTTAACATTATTTAATTTTTTCAATGACTGCAACTGAGAAGACTCGGAACATAAGATATAATACTTATCATCAGGATATTTTATAGATAGAGCTGTCAATAGTTGAATAAAATTTGAAAGTGCTCCACCACCGCCAGAAAAATATTGATAAAGTATATTCATTTTTGCCTTATATATTATTTATTCTTTTAAGATAGTTCACAATCAAAACTATAAAGACATTTATTTCAATATTTATTTTGGTTCTGTTCACCCAAGTGCGTAAAGGGTCGTTTTCAAAGCCGAACTCGTCCTTCGAATTTAATAGAAAACTGATTGATCACGACACCCTAATTCTGAAGCGACAGCGTCCACCGTTTGGCGATGTTCTGCATGGCAAGGTAGATCAGTTTCATGATTAACTCATCGTTCGGAAATGCGCCCTTGGTTTTCAGCACTTTGCGTAGCAACCGGTTGAGCGATTCGATAGCTTTGGTCGCGTACATGACCTTGCAAATCTCTGCAGTGTAGTCGAAAAACGGGATAATGTGCTCCCTGTGCCGATGCCAGAGCTTGCTGATCGAGGGATATTCCGCGGCCCATTTGTCGGCAAAGAGCTGCAACTCCGCATCGACAGCCTCACTGAAAAAATACTTGCTGGTTATGAAACTAAATCGGCTTGTGGCAACAGCTCCCGAACCGCCCTCTCAAAGGGTTGCCACAGATCCAGAGCGACCGCCTTGTCCTTCGCTCGCCGCTGTTGGTTGAGCAATTCCAGCACTTTCCTGGTCGCCTCGATGGTTCAATGTTTGACCACTTCAAGCACGCGATCTTATTCCAGATCGTTCAACGCGGTCACATAATGGTGGCCTGCCTTGAAGCTCTTTTCATCGATGCCCAAATACTCGATGCGCTCTGTTTCCGGCGAATTACCCCGCGCTCGGCGGCTCGACGCATGAACTGATCGAGCGCGTGCGAGTTCAAATGCAGCATCCGAACTGCCGCCTTGATGTTGGCGCAGTGCAAGAGCAGCTCGATGGCAAAGCTTTCGAACAGCAGCATGAACCCCGTGAATGCCTTGCCGCCCAAGACGCCTGAACGGTTTTCACACTGTGTTCCTTGCATTGAGCGCGCGGGAGACGAGCGGCAACGATCATTTCGAACTGCATCGTATCCAGATGACTCCACCGCTGCTCACCGTCATGATCGCAGAGCTTGCTGGGCTGACCGCAGACCGGACACTCGATGGTTTTACCATCATCGACCAGCCTAATCTCGACCTGCTTGCCTGCACTGAAAAATTAATGTTCTCGACTTTCCAATCTTGGGGGAGACCTAAAATTTGGAAATAATGACGTGTCAGGTTCTGTACGGACGATTTCAACGGTTTCTGTTTAGAGAATGCACA
>JAAXUP010000198.1 GCA_013335935.1 Eubacteriaceae bacterium
CGCTGGGACAAATCCATACCTGCTGCGATAAGTCCTTTATACAGCGCTTCCTTGAAATTTTCCCCTACCCCAAGAACCTCTCCGGTGGATCTCATTTCTGGTCCAAGACTGGCTTCAACCTTTGGCAGCTTCTCTGTTGAGAATACTGGAACCTTAACACAGGTGAGTCTGGATTCAGGATATATTCCAGTTCCGTAGGACATGTCCTTAAGCTTTTCTCCCAGCATTACTTTTGTGGCAATGTCAATGACTGGCACAGCTGTTACCTTGCTGATGTATGGCACCGTACGGGAAGATCTTGGGTTGACCTCGATAATGTAGAGTTCCCCTTCACTTTCAATGAACTGGATGTTGATCATCCCTTTAACTCTCAATGCCACCGATATTTTTTTTGTATAATCAAGTATTTTATCTTTTATGCTTTGGGAGATATTGATAGACGGATAGATGCTTATGCTGTCTCCCGAGTGTACCCCTGCCCGTTCAAGATGCTCCATGATCCCGGGAATCAGAACGTCCTCTCCATCGCAGATGGCATCAACCTCAATTTCCATACCTTCAATATACTTATCGATTAGCACGGGATTTTTCCTGTCTTTCTCAAAAGCATCCTTCAAGTAAAAACAAAGCTCAGAATCATCATAGCAAATTTCCATTCCCTGGCCGCCCAAAACGTAGGACGGTCTTACAAGAACCGGATATCCCAGCTGGTTTGCCCACTTGACCCCTTCGTTCAATTCGTAAACGCCTTTTCCCTTTGGCCGGTCAATATCAAGACTTTCCAAAATGGCATCGAATTTCTCTCGGTCTTCCGATTCGTCGATGGACTTGGGATCGGTCCCCAGGATGGGAACATTTTTGTTTTTGAAAAATTCTGCCAGCTTAATGGCTGTCTGACCGCCGAACTGCAAGACTACACCATCTGGTTTTTCCTTTTCAATAATATTGTAAGTATCCTCCTCCGTAAGAGGCTCAAAATAAAGTTTGTCAGAAATATTAAAGTCCGTACTGACCGTCTCTGGGTTGTTGTTTACTATAATGGTTTCTATTCCCATTTTTCGAAGGGCCATAACCGAATGCACGGAACAATAGTCAAATTCGATCCCTTGCCCGATCCTGATAGGGCCCGAACCGATTACCATGATCCTTTTTCTGTCGGAGTAAGTCACTTCATTCTCTTCATCATAAGTCGAGTAATAGTAAGGTGTAACCGCTTCAAATTCCCCTGCGCAGGTATCAACCATTTTATATACGGTTTCAATTTTCCACATTTTCCGAAGTTCATAGATGTGGTTGGGGTCTACCTTCATCAGATCGGCTATCCCTTTGTCTGAGAAACCTTTATGTTTAAGCATCTTCAGTTTCTCTTTGGTAAGCGCTTCTGGCTTCGTGTTTTTAAGTTCCTCTTCCTGGCAGACGATCCATCGTATCTTATCAAGGAAGAACACATCCATGCCTGTATCTCTGGAAAGCTTGTGCATATCGTATCCGCACCTTAAGAGCTCAGCGACATAAAACATTCTTTCATCGTTTGGATAAAGCACTTTGTCCTTTAGCTCCTGGAGGGTAAGATTTTTGACGCTTTTATGATCAAGGGAATACCTCTTGATTTCCAGAGATCTGATTCCTTTTAAAAATGCGCTCTCAAAGGAATTGCCAATGGCCATGACCTCGCCGGTAGCCATCATCTTTGTTCCCAGCTTCCTGTCCGCATTATAGAACTTGTCAAAAGGCCATTTGGGGATCTTGATGACCACATAATCAAGACTTGGCTCAAAGCAGGCGTAGGTTTTCTTTGTTACGGCATTTTTGATTTCATCCAGACCATAGCCCAAAGCGATTTTTGCAGCAACCTTTGCGATGGGGTAGCCTGTGGCTTTTGAAGCAAGAGCGGATGACCTGCTCACCCTTGGATTGATTTCGATAATGGCATATTCAAAGCTCATGGGGTCAAGAGCCAGCTGTACGTTGCAGCCTCCTTCTATCCCGATGGCCTGTATGATATCCAGGGAAGCCTTCCTAAGCATTTGATATTCTTTGTCGGAAAGTGTCTGGCTTGGGGCTACAACGATGCTGTCTCCTGTGTGGATGCCAACAGGGTCAATGTTTTCCATATTACAGACGGTGATGCAGTTTCCCTTGGCATCCCTCATCACTTCGTACTCGATTTCCTTCCAGCCTTTGATGCTCTTCTCGATAAGCACTTGACTTACCCTGCTTAAGTGAAGTCCTTTGACAGTGATGGCTGTCAGTTCCTCTTCTGTTTCCGCAATGCCTCCGCCGGATCCTCCCAGGGTATATGCTGGCCTTACCACAACCGGGTATCCGATTTTCTCTGCATATGCCTTGGCGCCCTCCAACGTAGTTACGGTATTGCTTTCAATACAAGGCTGACCAATTTCTTCCATGAGGACCTTAAAGATTTCCCGGTCTTCCCCTTTTTTTATGGATTCAATGGAGGTGCCAATGACCTTTACATTGTATTTTTCAAGGATCTTCTTGTCATAAAGCTCGATGGCGATATTCAGACCTGTCTGTCCTCCCATTCCAGCCAGAATACTGTCAGGTCTTTCTCTGTCGATGATTTTTTCAACATATTCCACGGTGATGGGTTCGATGTAGACCTTGTC
>JAAXUP010000199.1 GCA_013335935.1 Eubacteriaceae bacterium
TGCTGGGATTCATGGTCTGCCCACCCATGATTACCTCTTTAGCTCCCAGGTCGGCAAACAGCGTTTTAAGCCCTTCTCCGGACGCAACAGAAATCACTCCATATTTTTCGATTTTAGACTCTGCTGGCCGTTTTTCTTCCAGGTGCCTTCGTTCTCCAACCTGTTCTCTCATATTGTCGATCTTGATCCTTGTAAGGGAACCTATCTTGAATGCCAGTCCTAAAGCCTGATCTGGATTGTCTGTATGGAGATGAACTTTGATTTTTTCCTCATCACCAACTACGATGATGGAATCCCCGATTTTATCATATTCTGACTTAAGGTCTTCTCTGATCTTTTCATCGTTTTTCCCTATGATGATGAATTCCGTACAGTAGCCATATTTCAAGTCTTCAGGAGATTCGAGCCTGTCAATGACCGGCTTCTCCCAATCAATTTCTGGCTGTTGGAAGGATGATACTTTCCCTGTCAGTCCGTTTAAAGCACCTTCCATAATATAAATAAGTCCCATGCCTCCGGCATCAACTACTCCTGCTTCCTTTAATACTGGCAGCATTTCCGGAGTCTTGTCCAGGGTTTCTTTCCCCCAGGCAATGATATCAGGCAGAAACAGTTCAACACTTTCATATTTTGTATGGTTCGACATGGCAAAAGAAGACATTTCTCTGGCCACTGTCAGGATTGTTCCCTCTGTAGGCTTCATGACCGCCTTGTAGGCCATATCTGAAGCGCTTTGAAGAGCTATGGAGACATCCTCTAAGGACAGTTCCTTTTTCCCTTTGCATGCTTTCGCAAAGCCCCTTAAAAGCTGGGACAGGATCACTCCTGAGTTTCCCCTCGCCCCCATAAGGGCGCCACTGGATGCTATGGATGTCATATCCGAAAGGGACCCTTCCAGGTGATCGCTGATTTCCTGTGCGGCATACCGTAATGTCAGAGACATATTGGTTCCGGTGTCTCCGTCAGGTACTGGAAACACATTTAAATCATCTACCGTTTTTTTATTGGCTTCGAGATTGACAGCTGCCTCCTTGAGCATTTTTTTGAACAAAGAACCATCTATGTATGTATGTTGCATGATGTATTTACCTCCTCAAGTAATCAGACTCTTACGCTCTCGACGATAACATTTATTTTTTCAACCTTTAGACCCGTCTGCTTCTCAACATTATATTTTACTTTTTCTATGATATTCTCGGCGACTACAGATATTTTCACACCAAACTCGATGATGACAAACAGGTCAATGATGATATTCCCGTCCTTTTCTGTGATCTTGACGCCCTTACTCAGATTCTCGCCTTTTAGGAGCTGTACAATGCCGTCAGTACCTTTTTTTGATGCCATTCCTACCAATCCATAACATTCCATGGCAGAAAGTCCTGCAATATTTGCAACAAGATTTTCAGAAATATTAATAGAGCCGTATTCATTGTATATTTTAGCTGACATTTAAAATTCCTCCTTTTATCATTACACTCTTATTCTAAATTAACTAAGAATATAATTCAAGTAATCATTGACCGTTCTGGCTAACCAAACATCTTTTGAAGTTCTTTTCCAAATATTATTGAAGTTCGATCTATATTATGCTATAATATTTACGCTATGCAATTATAGCTAAGGAGGTATGAAAATGTCAAGAGTATGTGAAGTTTGTGGAAAAGGAACTGTTTCCGGCAACCAGGTCAGCCACTCCGTTAGACACACAAAACGAGTATGGCTGCCAAATCTTCAAAAAGTAAGAGCAATCGTTAACGGAACACCAAAAAGATTATCTGTATGTACAAGATGCTTAAGAAGCAATAAAGTTGAGAGAGCCGTATAAGTTGGTTTTTTCGATTTCGAATATCATTAACTAATAAAGGGGATGTTTCACATCCCCTCCTAATGATACGTTCAGATCAATAAATTTTCTAACAACGAGCAGGATAAATTCATTTATCTGCTTTTTTTATTTCCTAAAAATGCTTAAATGCTTAAATGCTTAAATCACTTTATTTGGGTCGGAATATCAAATTAAGATGTTTTTTAGCATTTCTACACTTCAACATTTAAACGCTTTTTGCACTTTAACACTTCAACACTTACACGCTTTTGCCTTTGGCTAACCACCCAACCACCTAGTCACCTAACCACCAAATAAGTCCTAAATCCTAAGTCCCAAGTATGCAGTATTAATCTTCTGCAACACAAATCTCCTGTTATAATTTACGATTTACAATTTAGAATGTACAATTATTGTGATTTTAGAATCTTAATTTCGGTTTAATCAAACTAAGAAACAGATTCTAAAAATTTCTATTTAAAGAAAAACATTTTAGAAAAAGATCTTCCTTATGGAAGCATCTGCTTCACGTTTTCTAAAATGAACGATCATTGTAAATTATACACTGTACATTGTACATTGTATTTGTCATCCCCAACCACCAAACAAGTCGTAAGTTGTAAGTCCTAAGTCGTAAGTATTCCATATTTAAGCCCTTCAGCATTTCAACATTTCAACGCTTTTGCCTTTGGCTAACCACCTAACCACCTAGTCACCTAACCACCTGGTTTTACCTAATTTCCCTTTGAGAATACTACCAGCAATTTTCCTCTCCTGAAATTAATGGATGCGGCGTCTTCCA
>JAAXUP010000098.1 GCA_013335935.1 Eubacteriaceae bacterium
CGCTTGGGAGGGATATTCGAACATTGCTGCGCAATATTCTCACAGCAAACTACCAAGCTATCGCTTGGGAGGGATATTCGAACATTGCTGCGCAATATTCTCACAGCAAACTACCAAGCTATCGCTTGGGAGGGATATTCGAACATTGCTGCGCAATATTCTCACAACAAACTACCAAGCTCCGCTTGGGAGGGATATTCGAACATTGCTGCGCAATATTCTCACAGCAAACTACCAAGCTATCGCTTGGATGACGGTATCCTGGCGGATACCATCAATAAAATAAGCCTGCTCATGCAGGCTTATTTTGGTTTGCTGAATTCCACAAGGTCTTTTCGGTATTTCAGGGGCACGAAATTTCGCTGGAGTTTTAGGTTGATTCTGCCTTCTATGGCGATGTGCTGGAAGTATTCCTTCCAGAGATTTGTAATGTGATCTTCCTTTTCAGATCCAGGCAGGTCTGTTTCAGTATAGGGCATGATAAAATGTTTGCCATCCTTTGAGATCAGTGCAAGACTTCTGCCAGCGTCATGGATGATGATCTTTTCATTGAAGTACCGGTCTGCAAAATGACTTGCCAGCATGGGTAGGATAAAGAACTCCGGATTGATCTCGCTATAGAGGACATCCCCCACGGCTTTGAAACGCACATAGCCGACATAGCGCTGGACTTCACGTTTTACTTTGCCGACGATGTCGTCAAAAGGTATGACTTCTTTGTGGGTATGGTATCCGGCATATACCGGACCGTTTCGGAAACAAAGGTCGATAAAACTAAGGAGGATATTTTCAAAGCCGTCTTTTTCTGAAAGGAAGCAGTAATATAAATCGGTTAGGGTGTAGGTGCCCAGATGCTTTCTGATTTTTTCATACATTTTATCTGCAAGCTGTTCCTTTGTTGTGATTGCAACGTGGGGATTGACCAGGCTTGTCTGATAGGTATCGGTTCTGTAAATCCCAGTTGCTTTTATTTTAGCGAAGTTGTAATACAGGCAGGTCAGAAGACCTTCAAAGGTTCCGTCGTATAAATAATCCATCATATCACCCCAAAAAACTGATTTGCTGATAATCCATCTTGTTTAAAAGCTTTCTTCTGATAAATTCACTGTCCAGTGATTCACCATCATATTTTCCCTTGCAGGTTACAAAATATTTTGCCTTGAGAAAGACACATCCAGTTTTTTTAAGTCTTTCAAAATCCAGGAAATTAACCCTTCTCTCCCGGATGATCCTGGAGGCTGATATGTGTCCGATCCCAGGCACTCGTATAAGCATCTCCAGGGGTGCTTTGTTGATTTCCACAGGAAAAAGGTGCAGATTATTCAGTGCCCAGTTTAGTTTGGGATCCAGATTGGAGTCAATGCTGCTGCTATTACCCGCAAAAAGTTCCTTTACTGAGAAATCATAGAATCTTAAAAGCCAGTCAGCCTGATAAAGGCGATGCTCTCTGAGCAGTGGAGGTGCTGAAAATAGTGACGGCAGGTTAGGGCCTTCATTTACAGGCATATAGGCTGAATAGTAAACTCGTTTGAGTCCATAATCGGAATAGAGTTTCTCACTGACACTGAGGATGGACCGATCCGTATCTGGTGTTGCTCCGATGATCACCTGAGTCGATTGCCCTCCAGGTACAAATTTCGGGGTCTTCTTAAAACTTTTTCTTTCATCCTTGTACAGGAGGATATTGTTTCTGATGTTTTCAATAGGGGGCATGATTTTTTCAAAGCTTTTTTGAGGCGCCAGCAATTTTAAGGATTCCCGGCTTGGAAGCTCGATATTGACACTCATCCTGTCAGCCAGATATCCGCAGTTTCTGATAAGGTCGCTGCTTGCTCCAGGTATCGCCTTGATATGGATATAACCATTGTATTGGTGAACGTTTCGAAGGAGATCAAGGGTGCGATACATCTTTTCCATGGTATCATCGGGAGTTTTCTCAATTGCCGAACTTAAAAAAAGACCTTCAATATAATTTCTCCGATAAAATTCCATTGTCAGCATGGCGATCTCTTCTGGGGACATGGAAGCCCTGGGAACATCATTGCTTAGCCTGTTGACACAGTAGCTGCAGTCATAAACACAGCTGTTTGTCATAAGCAGCTTTAAAAGAGACACACATCTGCCGTCGGCAGACCAGGTATGGCATATGCCCCACCCTCTGGCATTCCCGATACCTTTACCGTTATTGAGCCTTTCTACACCGCTCGAAGAACAGGAAACATCGTATTTCGCGCCTTCCGCCAGGATGGCAAGCTTGTTCATTAAATTATCATCCATATGAATCACTTCCCTGAATCTAATATATCATAAATCGAAACGACATACAAACATATGTTCGAATGGAAATAATGATTTTCTCTGTGGTATAATGGTAAGAAATTCGTTTTTTTCAAAACAGAGAGTCATCAGAATGGAGTTGCGACTTTAAAATGTTTTACATATTTTTATTTAATTTTTTTATATACTCCTTTGTGGGATGGATAATTGAAGTGCTTTATGCATTTTATGAAAAAAGAGAACTCATAAACAGAGGATTTCTCTATGGGCCTTTCTGTCCAATGTATGGGTTAGGGTTGTCATTTATCCTGATGATTTTTAATATGCTGAAGTCCGATGGAATTTTTGATTTTTATTCCAGTGTTGTTGGGCTGTTTCTTTTCAGTTTCTTTTTCGGATCAGTTCTGGAATATTTGGTAGGTGTTGTACTGGAAAAGATGTTTCACACCAGATGGTGGGATTATACAGACAACAAGTTTAACATCAATGGCCTGATCAGCCTGGAATTTTCAATAATGTGGGGGATTGGCGGGGTCCTTGTGATTCGAGGCCTCAACCCCTATATCGCCGGTCTGATTGACAGGATTCCTCATGATGCCGGACGGATCTTTTTGATGCTGATGACTGCCTATCTCATCGTTGATATCATTTTTACGGTTAAAGCCATGGTGGATTACAGGGTAGTCATTGAGAAGATGCAGCACCTCTCCAGAGATATATCGGATAATATTCTTGAATCCATCGAAGAGCTTGAGGAAAAAAGCGGGGTTATTGGCGATGAGGTGGTTTCAAAATTTCAGGAATTGAAAGAAGAAATCAAAGAACAAAAAGAACATTTTCATGATACGGTTTATGTACGGTATGTAAATTACATAAGCAATGTGTCGTTGAGTTCAATAGCAGGAGAGCTTCGTAATGAATTTGATGAGTTCAGGGAAAGACGACAGAGGGCAAATGAAAATAGGATTACTTTGTACGAGCAGTTAAGAAGAAAACTGGCAAATTCAAGACTTACCAGAGCTTTCCCCAACAGCCGCTCAAAGTTTTTTGATAAAACTTTAAACAGCATAAAAGAACTTAGAAATAAAAATAAAGAATAAGTGGGGACTGAATATGGAGCTTATCCATGTAAAAGGAAACACCTTCTGTATCGATGTAGGCGGATCTTTGCTGCCTTTGTACAAAATCAGCGAGAAAGAAGCGATCCTTATTGATAGCGGAAGACCGGATAAAGAGAGAGAGTTGGTTCAAGGCGCTCTTCAAGAAAATAACATCAGCATATCAGGCATTATTTCTACCCACGCCCATATTGACCATGTGGGAAATAACGGATTTCTTCAAAGGAAATATGGTTCTAAAATTGCCATGCCTCTTTATGAAGCCGGGATATGTCAGTCACTCCTGACTTTAAAATCCCTTAATAACTACTATGACTTGAAGTCCGTTAAAAAATTGTATGGAGAAATGGAATGCAAAACAGACATTTTAATTTCGGAAACAGACACACAGGTTGAAATCTGTGATATCAATTTTTCTGTAGTGCAAACACCGGGTCACTCTCCAGGGCATGTCTGTATTGTTACTCCTGACAATGTCGCTTATCTGGGGGATGCCATACTTGGGAAGAGGGTGCTAAGAGCCGCAAAACTTCCTTTTTCATTTTCACTGAGCCAGGATCTTGTATCCAAAAGAAAACTTCTCAATCTTAAAGCGGATAAGTTCATTATCGCCCATAAAGATATCTGTGATGACATCACGGAGCTTACCTTTCTGAATATCAAGAAGATAGAGGATCGTGCTGAAGTAATTGCACAAATCATTGACGGAGAGATGACCTTAAACCAGATACTGAGAGCGGTCACATCAAAATTCAACTTGAGGATCGACACCCAGCATAAATACTTCGTGATTGAAAGACATCTCCGGCCGTTCCTGGACTACCTCGTTGAATATAAGAGACTTAAAACCCATTATCGGGACCAAGAGATATTTTATATAGAATATCAATAACAAAGCTCCACTGAGGGCAGTTCTTCCTTGTACCGTTCAACAACTTTATTTACCGTATTAAGCCAGCCGTATGAATCTTCCGATTCCTCGGGTAGGTGCATAATATAGATCTTCTCAGGCTTGATATAATTTTGTACGACTTTCCTGCCCGCTGTCAATGTCACGTAGGGGAAATCCAGGAGAGCGTCTGTGATCCCCAGGTCAGGGATAGCGGTTTGCTGATAGTTAAGCTCCGAAGGCTGTGCGTCTCCGCAGTGAAAAATTTTTTTGTTTTCCATATGGAGGGTATAGCAGAAATTTATCACATCCTGATACTCCTTGCCATCATGGATAAGGGGAGTGCACTCAAAGGTGATGCGGTCGATAGTAAATTTACGCGTTTCTTTGTTAGCCAGTTCCGCACTTAAAAGCCGGGGCTCAAGAAGGATATCATATTCTTCGTTTGATCTTAGAAGCTCTAAGGTCTGGCTTGTGGAAAATAACTTTGTATTACCGTTATTTTTTAGAAATCGGAGGGTATTTCTCCCATCAAAATGATCCTCATGATAGTGTGTGTACAGCAGAAGGTCGATATTGTCAAAGGGAGGGACGCCTTCAATCATTTTAAAGAGCGTTTGATCATCAGTTTTTTTATAGGGTTTGACTTCCGCGGTATGTATAGCGTCGATCAACACTTTTTTACCGTTTAATTCGTCTGTGAGAAGAAATCCTGTGTTTGCCTGGTGAGCTATCTTCATTTATTATCACTCCTCTAATCGTTGTTACCTATTATACTTGATTTTATCAGGTTGGGCACAGGTAAAATATCCCAAGTAAAAAAGGAATTCATTTTTAAATACTGAATTCCTTGTGGGCGTTTTTAAGTAAATGGTATTAAAGAATAACCCGATATTTTCGGGTTATTCTTTATTTAACGGTTTTACGGTGTAATCATTAAAATCCAGTTCGCTCTTGTCAGGCAATATGATTGCGCATACGACGTACAGTACGATGCCGATGCCGCCCCAAAAACCTGCGATCACCCATAAGATCCTGACAATGGATGGGTCAATGGCGAAATATTCAGCTAAGCCGGCACATACTCCTGAAATCATTCCCTGGGCTTTATTTTTGTATAATCTTTTCATAACGTTCATTCCTTTCATTACGATCACTTGATAACTGTATCATAATCCATAAGTATTAATTACCCATTATCAGTATATTAAAACTTGATTAGAACGACGCCTCAAGGCTGGTTGAATAATCTTGATCATTGTGATAGTCTGAAATTAGGGATATCGGGAAAAAAATATGTCAGGAGTGACGGACTATGAAAACGTTAAAGAAAATCGATCTTCACATCCATACCAGGGCAAGCAGCGACGGAGAACTGTATGGAGAGGAAATATTAAAACTTGCCGTTAAGGAGGGCGTAGGAACCATCGCCATAACGGATCATGACTCCATTAGTGAGGTTCAGGCGACAATGGAGAAGTCTTTCGATTATGGGGTTGAAGTCATTCCCGGGACGGAGATATTTTGCAAAGAGGAAGAAACCTTTATTCATATGCTGGGTTACTACTATGAACTGGGCGCAAAACCAATCATTGAATTAATAGACAGAATCACTGAAACCAGAGGGCTGTGGCTAAAAGAGCAGCTTAAGGTTTTAAGAGCAGAGGGCTTTTACGCAGAAGAGGAAAAAGCCTATGAATTCTCAAAGGATTCCCCACCGCTTTTTTCTGCAGCAGCCTATGCGGTATTTAATGACGAAAGAAACAGAGACAATCCCCTCATTGAGGATTATAGAAAATACAAAAATCCCGTTCACGAAATGAGCGTTCGCTTACTGGCTTATGGCAAACCATTCTACACACCCCACTATATCCCATCAGCGGGTGAATTTATCGATGCCATGAAAAAAAGCGGAGGGGTACCTGTTCTAGCCCACCCTGGGTATGATCAGATGAGGGTGGACTTTGAGCATACTGCGTTCATCGACCATTTGGTTAATATTGGCCTTTCCGGGGTAGAAGTATACTACACTACCCACACGGAAAAAGAAGAGAAAAAATATCTTGAGTATTGTAAGAGCAGAGACCTGATCTATACTGCAGGAAGCGACTTCCATGGAAAATACAAGCCTGATATCAGAATCGGGCAGAATAATATTTCGGACTATGAAATAATTGAAAATCTTAAACATAGAAGAGATGAAATAAGAGGGAAGTGAATTTAATAAAAGGCAGGTGCATTAAATGGAGGAGTATTACCGGAAGTTTATGATATTGCTGGAAGAGGAAGACAAAGATGGTTGCCTGGAGTACGCATTTAGTCTCATACGGGGGGAAAAGTTGTCTATCCCGGAATTGTATGAAGAGATTCTGACCAAGTCAATGGACGGGATCGAATGCCATAACAATGAGAGAAACCTCTGCATATGGAAGGAGCATGTGAGAAGCGGGATAGTCCGGACGATCATCGAAAACATGTATTTTTTGGTCCTTGAAGAGAGAAAACGAAAGTTTCCTGAAAGGTCTGGGAAAAAAGCGGCAGTGCTATGCCCTGATGGAGAATACCATGATATGGGAGCAAGGATCGCAGCGGATTATTTTACGCTTCTTAACTGGGAAACTATTTTTGTTGGCAACTCGACACCAAGGGATGAGTTTATTAAAGTTGCCCAGTATCTTGAACTTGATGCGGTGGCAATCAGCGTAACCAATTCCTACAACCTTGTGGCAGCAAGAAAGACCATAGAACTGCTGAAGGAGAA
>JAAXUP010000033.1:0-18677 GCA_013335935.1 Eubacteriaceae bacterium
ATTCGCAGACAAAAATCAGCATCAGATTTTTATCGAACCTGAAGGAAGAGATACTCTGGAACTTTATGTGCAGGGAATGTCATCAAGTCTTCCCGAGCATGTCCAAATCATGCTGCTTCGGACAGTCAAAGGACTTGAGAAAGTAGAAATAATGAGATCGGCATATGCCATAGAGTATGATAACATCGATCCTCTTCAGCTAAAACCCACTCTTGAGTTCAAAGGAATCGAAGGATTGTACTTCGCAGGGCAGATAAACGGTACTTCCGGCTACGAAGAGGCAGCTGCCCAGGGAATAATTGCGGGAATGAACGCAGCGTTAAAGGTAAAAGGCCTGGAAGAAATCGTTCTGGACCGTTCTCAAGCATATATCGGAGTATTGATTGATGACATTGTAACAAAGGGCACCCTTGAACCCTACCGAATGATGACATCAAGAGCAGAATATCGCCTTATCCTAAGGCAGGACAATGCAGACATAAGACTTACAGAAATTGGATATCAAGCAGGCCTTATCAAAGAAGCAAGATATCAAAATTTTAAGACCAAGCTTGAATGCATTGAAAAAGAAATTGAACGACTTAAAAACACTAACGTTAAACCAGACGAAAATGTTCTACTATTTTTAAAGGATAAGGAAAGTGCACTGATCAGCAAGGGCATTTCATTGTATGAATTGTTAAAAAGACCGGAAATATCCTATGGGGATATGATCGTTATCGACCAGGGGAGGGAACATCTTCCCCAAACGGTCGTTGAACAAGTAGAAATACAAATCAAATATGAAGGCTATATCAAAAAACAAATGAAGCAAGTTGACCAGTTTAAGAAACTTGAAAAAAAGCGCATACCACAAGATATCGATTATAACGAAATTCATGGACTAAGACTGGAAGCGAGGCAAAAACTCACTAAAATCATGCCGATATCTGTAGGTCACGCATCCAGGATATCGGGAGTGTCACCGGCGGATATCTCTGTATTGCTGGTATATATCGAAAATTTTAACAGAAAAAACGGAGCACGATAATGAATTATATTGAATATTTAAACGAGTGTCTTATTAGTGAAGGATTTGAATTGCCTGAAAGTAAGTTAGAACTTCTTCTAAACTATATGGAACTGGTTCTTGAAGAAAATAAAATCATGAATCTCACGTCCATAACTGATCGTACAGAATTTATTAAAAAGCACATCGTGGACTCCATCATTATGTATAGGGGACCAGGTGCGGAGATATCTGAGGAAATCATGAATGTTGCCGATATCGGAACCGGCGGAGGATTTCCCGGAATACCTCTTAAAATTGTCCATCCTCACTGGAAAATGACATTAGTTGATTCTACCGAGAAGAAAGTTCGGTTCATCAAAAAAGCAGCAGAAGCTTTAGGGCTAACAGGAGTCGAATTTCTTCATAAGAGGGCAGAAGAGATGGGAATGGATACTCAATATCGGGAGAAATATGATATAATATTCTCTCGGGCGGTTGCTGGCCTGAACGTATTGTCTGAGTTTTGCATCCCGTTAGTAAAAAAAGGCGGACTTTTTATCGCTTCCAAGGGACCCAAATATGCTCAGGAAATCAAAGATGCCGAAAAAGCGATACATATACTGGGAGGAACGCTGGAAAAGGTAGATGAAGCCAGACTTCTTTTTGAAGATATGTCAAGATTTATCCTATATATTAGAAAAATCAAAGGCACGCCTACCCAATTTCCCAGAAAACAAGGGTTGCCTACAAGGAAACCTTTATAAACACAGCTTGAATACAAATATATACAAAGATGTAAAAAGCTTGGAGGACAAGAATGAGTGAAGAAATGAAAATTATTTATGTGCCGATAGAATATATCAAACCGAATCCTTATCAGCCAAGAAGCAAATTCACCAATGCTTTATTGGAGGAATTATCCCAATCGATCATAAGCTATGGCGTGCTCCAACCAATTTCTGTAAGGAAATTCAGCGAGACCAATTATGAATTGATTGCAGGTGAGAGAAGACTAAGGGCATCAAAACTTGCAGGTCTCACCCAAGTGCCCGTTATTGTAAGTGATATCGTAGATGCAGATTCGGCAATGATTGCACTGGTAGAAAATATTCAGCGTGAGGATCTCAACTTTATCGAAGAAGCAGAAAGTTATCAGCAGCTTATTACATTACACGAACTTACTCAGGAACAAATCGCGAAGAAGGTTGGTAAAAACCAATCGACAATTGCGAACAAACTGAGATTGCTAAGACTGAGCAAGGAAGTAAAGGAATCGGTAATCAAGAATGAATTGACTGAAAGACATGCAAGAGCACTTCTAAAACTGCCGGAAGAAGACTTGCAAAAAGAGGCTTTGAAAAAAATCATCTCAGGAAATCTCAATGTCAATAAAACAGAGGCGTTGGTTGAAGGGATAAGGGACAAAGTCCTTATCAATAACTATGACGAAAAACTGACGAAAAATTCCAAAGCAAGGGTGAAAAGCTTTATAAATATGCGAATTTATACCAATACCATTAAAAAAGCTTTTGAAGAGGTATTAAAAACGGGAGTCAATGCAAGCTACATAGAAAAAGACGGGGAAGATCATATCGAAGTTACAATTAAAATAGATAAAAAGTAAACCGAAAGGTTTCTTTTTTTTATTCCAGGAAAATTCGTCTAGCTTGCTGGGGACCAAATTTTCCTGGAATACAAGAACAGCGTCGAAGACGATGTAATTGTATTGAAAATTCGTCTAGCTTGCTGGGGACCAAATTTTCCTGGAATACAAGAACAGCGTCGAAGACGATGTGATTGTATTGAAATTCGTCTAGCTTGCTGGGGGTACTTAAGAAATTATTTCACAATGTTTCACGTGAAACATCAAATCTTCATTGCTATTGACTAAAAGCATGTTACAATATTAATATGAATTATTGGAGGTAGAGAATGGCAAGAATTGTATCAGTTTTTAATCAAAAGGGTGGAGTAGGAAAGACAACTACCAACATTAATCTAAGTACATACATCAATTTTCTTGGGAAGAAGGTTCTTGTAATAGATGCTGATCCTCAAGGGAACACAACAAGTGGATTTGGTCTCAATAAGGAAGAATCGGAATATAGCCTTTATGATGGAATCATCAATGGAGTGGCGCTTAAGGAGATCAAATTAGAAACAAGATTCAAAAATCTCGACATTATTCCTTCAAAACCTGAACTGGCAGGGGCAGAAATCGAGCTGGCTTCCATGGAAGGCAGAGAAATCCGGTTAAAAAACTTTCTCGAGTCAGAGGCAGTTTACTATGACTTTGTATTCATTGATTGCCCACCTTCTTTAGGGCTTATTTCTTTAAATGCACTTGCTGCTTCAGACTCCGTCCTGATCCCCATTCAGTGCGAATACTATGCCTTAGAAGGGGTTAGTCAGCTAATGAACACAATCAATCTTGTTAAAAGAGGCTTGAATAGTGATCTTGAGATTGAAGGGATTTTGCTGACAATGTTCGACGGCAGGACAAATCTTTCGCTACAGGTAGTGGATGAAGTCTGCCGCTACTTTGGGAGCAAGGTATATAAGACAGTCATCCCTAGAAATGTAAGACTGGCGGAGGCTCCAAGCCATGGGCAAACCATATTAGAGTATGATGACAAGTCTAGAGGAGCGGAAGCTTATTTGAATTTGGCTAAGGAAATTTTGAAAATGAAGGGAAGTTTGCCGTTTGAAAAGTAAAAAAGGACTTGGCAAGGGACTTCAGGCGCTGATTCCTGAAAGTGATACCACTCAGAATGATAACAGATATATTATTGAGCTTGATATAGACCTGGTTTTTCCCAATAAAAATCAGCCAAGACATAAATTTGACGTTGAAAAACTAAAAGAACTGGCATCTTCCATTGCGGAACATGGGATCATTCAACCAATACTTGTAACTGGCGCTGGTGATGGCTATAAGATTGTGGCAGGAGAAAGAAGATGGCGAGCTGCAAAAATGGCAGGTATAAAGAAAGTACCAGTCATTGTCAAGGAAATCACTGAAAAAGAGGTCATGGAGTTTGCTTTGATCGAAAACCTTCAGAGGGAAGATCTGAATGAAATAGAAGAAGCCATCGCATATCGTGAACTTATGAATCAGTTCAGCCTGACTCAGCAGGATATATCTGAAAGAATCGGTAAAAGCAGGGCAGCAATCGCAAATACACTTAGATTATTGAATCTTCCGGAAAACATACAGGAGCTCATTTCAGAGGAAATTATCACCCCAGGACATGGAAGAGCTATTTTGTCGGTGGAGCCTGATTTGCGGGTAAAATTCTGTGAAAAGATCGTGAAAGAGAAGTTGTCGGTGAGATCTGCTGAAAAAATCGCTGTAGGATACAAAAAGCCTCAGGAAAAGGAAGAGGCCTTGAATCCCGTCAAGCGATTAAACGACGAAATGCTTAAGGATGTTGAGGAAAGACTTCAAAAATCTTTGGGAACGAAGGTAAGAATAAGCGATAAACTCAATAAAGGGAAAATCGAAATTGACTACTATAGCAACGACGACCTGGATCGTCTGCTGGATTTACTATGCAATTGATGTTTCACGTGAAACAAAGGAGGTTTTATTTTGAAAAATAGTTTTCAGGCGATCATCAAATGGGCTTCAATTGGAAACCTTGCTCATCTTGGGATTGCTGTGACGAGTACGTATATTGCAAAAGATAACATGTTGCTGATGGTTCTAGTGACGCTGTTAACACTGGGAATCTGGTTTTTTACGGGTTTTTTCATGGGGAAAAGCACGATAAAGTTTAAAGAAGCTGATTATTTGCTTCTTGGTGTGGTGAGCATATTGCCGATTGTAAGTTTTACGGTTGCTGGTCAGGTTTTGGAGGGAATTTCAAGTACCTTGAGTACTTTACAGAATTATAATTTGCTCTATTTTATTGGAGCGCCGGTTCTGTTCTGGAATAATCCTTTCTACCCAATAATGGACTTGTTCAGAGACAGCAATATCTATATTCAGATCAATATCAATATTATTATTGTATTTTTTGTTGTTTTTGCTGGAGGATATTTCGGTAGAAGTGTCAAAATTCATCAACTGAAAAAATCAAGGAAGATATCGAAGGCGCAATAGATTTACGGATCAGAAGCAACTTCATACAGGAGGAAAAATCAATGTCATGGATAGATATATTAATAATTGGGATATTCATACTATATATAGTGGTTGATTTTAGAAGAGGGCTTGTTAATGCCCTTGCATCGATCATTTCTTTTATTCTATCCCTTGTTATTGCCAGTTCCTTATATCGAACGCTATATAATTGGATCGTTGAGAATACGGACATATTCACAAAAATTAACGATTTCATTAATCAAAACATTTTTGATGCTGACAATACTTCTCAAGGGATGCAGGCACTGGATATCAATAGACTCCCGGTTGGCGTCAAGGAATATATTAGCAGAGTAATCGAGAATGGAAGTAAAGTAAACGTCAATATCGATGTACCAGCAGCCATCACGGACATGCTTCTTTACTTGATTTGTTTTCTGTCGATATTCTTTGTGGTACGCTTTGCAGTCTTTGTCGTTGCGGGTTTATTTGACTTTATTGCCAAACTTCCTGTACTTAACTTTATGAACAAGAGTGGAGGCGGATTAATTGGAGTAATCGAAGGTGCAATTGTCAGTCTTGTTGTGATTAATTCCATCTATACAATTGCGATACTGTCCAATTATGGCAGCCTGGTCAATTCTTTGAATAGTTCATTTTTAGCAAAGTATTTTTATATCGGGTATTTATTTTATTAGGAGGCGCGGATCCATTGAACAAATTATTCACGGCATTTGATGCATGGGGGTCAGATATATTAAACAGCATAGATGCTTCCAGCGTTGCAGACAGGATATTTAAAGTGATTTTGATCCTTATTTTAACGAAAATTGCACTGTCACTGGGATATAAGATCATAGACAAGATCATTGAATCAGAAAAAGCGAAGGACGCTGAGCCAGCCAAAAGAAAGTTCGGGATAAGCAGGCCTGTAAAAATCGATGAGAAACGTTACGACACTGTAAAGATGGTTTCAAAAAATATTTACAGAGTTTTACTGATGTTTATCGCCTTTTTAACGATTCTGGGGTACTTTATCGATGTAAAGTCAATACTCGCTGTTGCAGGCATAGGTGGAATCGCCATAGGTTTCGGAGCACAGAGCCTTGTTGAAGACATTGTAAACGGAGTTTTTATATTTATGGAGGACCATTATGCTGTGGATGAGTATATCAGCATAGACAAATATAATGGAATCGTGGAAGATATTGGACTTAGAACGACCAAAATACGTGATTTCAATGGAGATCTCCATATCATTCACAATAGAAAAATCGCAGAAATTACAAATCACTCCAGAGGCGACATGAGAGCGCTGGTGGATATTCCGGTTGCGTATGAAGAAAATCTTGAAAGATGTATGGAAATACTTGAAAGATTATGCGGAGAAATCGCAGAGGGAAATGAAAGTATCATTGAAGGACCGGTAGTCATGGGCGTGCAAGCCCTGGAAAGTTCCTCGGTGAGTATAAGAGTCTCGGCAAAGACACTCCCCATGGAGCAATGGAATGTTGAAAGGTTAATGCGCTTAAGAATAAAAGAGGAATTTGACAGGGAAGGCATTGAAATTCCCTATGACAAAAAGGTGATATACAATAGATAATTCTGGAGGTGTTGCAGATGGAATACAGGTTGGGAGATAAAGTGCAGACGAAAAAAGGCCATCCTTGCGGTAGCGATACCTGGACAATCGTACGAATGGGGATGGATATTAAGATCAGATGTACAGGATGTGGAAGAGTAGTAATGCTCTCCAGAGAAAAGTTTGAAAAAAGAATCAAAAAAATTCTGTCTCCCACAGAATAATTTATTGTACTATTTCAAGTTTGTGTTATAATTAAAATACTGCGTGCATCCTTGTCCTTATTTAAGTGAGGACCAAAGTCCAAAAGGAGGTGAAATACAATGAAAAGCTATGAAACTATGATAATTCTTAATCCAACGTTAAGTGCTGAGCAAATTGCTGAAACTATCGAGAAAGTGAAAGCTCACATCGCAACTTTAGGTGAAGTGGAAACTGCTGAAGAGTGGGGAAGAAGAAAACTAGCTTACAAAATTGACAACAAATTCACAGAAGGATATTATGTTCTGATTAATTTTAAAGCTACCAACGAGCTGCTTGCTGAAATGGAGCATAACTTTAAAATTTCTGAAAACTATGTCCGTCACATGATCATAAAAAAAGAAGATTAATCGGAGTGATAGATTATGAACAAGGTCGTACTCATCGGTCGTCTTACAAAAGATACTGAAATCAGATATACGCAGCAAAGCACAGCAGTTGCTACTTTTACAGTGGCCATTAATCGAAGATTCAAAAGCAAAAGCGGAGAATCAGAGACAGATTTCATAAATGTTGTAATTTTTGGAGTTTTGGTCGAAAATATTGGGAAATATTTACTAAAAGGCAAGCAGGTTGCCGTATCTGGAAGAATTCAGACAAGAAACTATGAGGCCAATGATGGAAGCAGAAAGTATGTTACCGAAGTAGTTGGCGAAGAAATAGAATTGCTTGGCTCTGGCCAAGGGAATACAAACAGCAGTCCTGTCCCTGCATTCAAGCAGGATAACGGGATTCCTATGGATGATTTCCGTCCAATGGAAGACGAAGATGACGATCTTCCATTCTAAAGTGAGGAGGAAGAAAAATGGCAAAACCATTTAGAAGAGCAAAGAAAAAAGTCTGTAGTTTTTGTGAAAATAAATCATTAAATATAGATTATAAAGATTTGAAGACTCTTGGTAAATATGTTACTGAAAGAGGTAAAATCTTACCAAGAAGAGTAACTGGCAATTGCGCAAAGCATCAGAGAGCATTAACGATAGCCATAAAAAGAGCAAGAATTATCGCCCTTTTACCATACTCAGCAGAATAAACTTCCGGATTCCTGTTCTCAGGAATCTTTTTTTACGTCTGAAAAGTTCGTCTTAGCTCGCTGAAGACCAAACTTTTCAGGCGTACAGGAACAGCGGAGAGTTCATTTAAAAGTATCAGCAGATAAGGGGATATGATATAATAATAAGACTATGTGTAATTTACTGGGGTGATCATTCTGGACAATAAAAAGTTCTCCAATATTTTAATTCCTAATTCAAATATTTATCTCTGGATAATTGTCGTACTGGTTGCAATACTATATAAATATAATTTATATATTGCGGGTGCAGGAACATTGATCCTCCTTTATCTTATTTATTATAAAGTGAGAGAGGCTAATTTAAGCCAGGAAAGATGGAAGGAAGTCGTAGAAAATCTTTCCATTGACATCGACCTGGCAAGTCAGAACTTACTATTGGAACTGCCTTTTCCCCTGATCATACTGAAAGATAACCAAAATATCATATGGTATAATTCATCTTTCAGAGAAATCTGCGGAGTTGAAAAGAATATTCTAAACAAACGTATTTCTGAAGTATTCCAGGATCTTGACATTTCTCAGCTTGGAACTAAGGATAAAAAAAATATCAGCTATCAATATCGGGATAAAACCTACAAAGTTTACTTTAATGATATTAAAAACACTGGCGAAGACAATATACGGATCATGTATTGGCTTGATATAAGCGATCATGAAATGTTAAGGAAGAAATACATCCACGAAAAACCAGTCATTGCCTATATAGAAATCGATAATTATGATGAAGTGCTAAAAAGCAGCGATGAAAGCTACATGCCCATAATCAATGCGGTCATAGACAGAAAAATATCTTCATGGGCAAAAGATATCAATGCTTTTGTCATCAAATATGAGACGGATAAATATATGCTGATGTTTGAGTACAAGTATCTTGCCTCTCTTGAGGAGCGACGATTCAACATACTAGACAGTATCAGGGAAACCCAAAGCGGCAACAAAATTCCAATAACATTGAGCATAGGCGTGGGGATATCCCGAAAGAAACTAACTTTACCGGAAATTCAGAACCTTTCCCGTTCTGCACTTGATATCGCGCTGGCAAGGGGTGGCGATCAGGCCGTACTTCGAAAAGATGAAAAGATTTTCTATTTTGGAGGCAAAACTCAGGCGGTAGAAAAAAGGACAAAAGTAAAAGCGAGAGTGAAGGCTCACGGTCTCAGGGAGCTTATAGAAAACTCAGAAAAAGTCTATATCATGGGTCATGAAATACCGGATATCGACTGTATCGGAGCAGCGCTTGGGATTTACAGATGCGCCAAGTTTCTGAATAAGGAAGCTTATATCCTATTCGGAAAAAGCAATCCATCCATCGATATCATTTATTCTGAGCTTCTCGAGTTAGGGTATAAGGATGCTTTCATAACTCCTGAAAATGCCAGAAAAAATGCCACGGCCAATACACTTCTTGTGGTTGTGGATGCCCATAAAAGAAATATGGTTCAAGAAGCTTCTTTAATAGACAAAGTAGATAAAATTATTGTGATTGACCACCATATCCGGGCAGCGGAATTTATTGAAAAATCGGTTCTTACCTATCTGGAGCCCTATGCCTCATCGACCTGTGAACTGGTAAGTGAAATCATAGAGTATATTGATGATGAGATCAAGCTAAAAGATTTTGAGGCTACTGCACTTTTAGCGGGGATTTACATGGATACGAAGAATTTTTCCATAAAGACAGGCGTGAGAACTTTTGAGGCAGCATCATTTTTGAAAAGAAATGGCGCGGACACCGTAAAATGCAAGCAGCTTTTAAAAGATGACAGGGAAGTGCTCATTGCAAAATCGGAGGCAGTAAAGAATGCCGAAATCAGTGAAAATAAAATTGCTATAGCCACAGTAACCAATAAAACAGACAAAATCAATTTAATCGTTGCTCAAACAGCCGATGAACTTCTGAATATTCAAGGGGTAGAAGCTTCTTTTGTAATCGCTCAGACCGAAGAATCGTCAATCATTAGCGGAAGGTCATACGGAAGTATCAATGTACAGCTCATTCTGGAAAAGCTTGGCGGTGGAGGACATATGACCATTGCAGGAGCCCAGTTGCCAGGAACGGATCTTGAACTTGGAAAAAAATTATTAAAAAAATCCATAAGCCAGTATTTTAAGGAAGGGGAACAAAAATGAAAGTAATATTACTAGAAGATGTTATAGGCAGTGGTAAAAAGGGAGAAATTATTAACTCGAAGGATGGATATTTTAGAAATTTCCTTTATCCCAAGAAACTTGCAGTAGAGGCAACCCCTGAAAATCTTAAAAAGAACGCCGATGCAAAAAAGAAGCAGGAAGAAATGAAGGCGAAGGAAGTCGAGGATGCAAAGAAACTTGCAGACAAAATTTCCAGTCTGACCCTGGAGGTCAAAGGAAGGGCAGCCGAAGATGGAAGGCTCTACGGATCCATTACAAGTAAAGATATCGCGGAGGTATTGAATAAACAGCATAATCTGCTTATTGATAAAAGAAAAATAATTCTGGAGGATCCCATACGTTATATAGGTAAATTCTCCGTGAATATCAAGACCTATGCCGGGATAACAGGTGAACTGAAGGTCATCGTTCATCCGGAATAAATATACAGAGGTGATAAGAGTTGTCAGAAAGGATAAATAAAATACCGCCCCATAATTTTGAAGCTGAACAGTCTGTGCTGGGCTCAATGCTTTTAAGCAAGGATGCTATTGCCAGTGCGACAGAACTGCTTCCTGACGGAGATATGTTCTACAATGCACAGCATAAAGCGATATATGATGGCATCATATCACTTTTCAAGGAAGATCTTCCCGTGGATTTGATCACATTGTCCAATAAGCTTAAAGATTCCAACGTTTTGGAAAAAGTCGGAGGAATCTCTTACCTGACAGAACTGATCGAAGGGGTTCCTTCTTCTGCAAATATCAAGATTTACTGCAATATTGTTTCTGAAAAAGCACTTTTGCGTGATTTGATAAATTCTTCTATGGAAGTCGTCGCTGAATGTTACAAAAACGGTGACGAAGCAGATTCTGTACTGGAACTCGCTGAGAAGAAAATATTTGATATTTCACAAAGGCAAAAGACGGGTGACTTTGTCCATATCCAGGAAGCGCTCATGAACACGCTGGAAATCATTGAAGAGGCTCAGAAAAATCAAAGCAGCATAACAGGAGTTACCACAGGATTCAAAGATTTGGATAATATGACTGCTGGACTTCAAAAATCTGACTTGATTCTTATCGCAGCAAGACCATCAATGGGGAAAACCGCATTTGCCCTTAATATTGCACAGAATGCAGCCGTTAAAGCAAAAAAATCTGTGGCGATTTTCAGCCTGGAAATGTCAAAAGAACTATTGACCCAAAGGATGCTATGCTCAGAAGCCCATATCAATAGTCAAAACCTCAGGACAGGTAATCTTACGGACAAGGACTGGCAAAAACTTGCCTATGCCACGTCGGTACTTTCAAGCAGCAGGATCTTTATCGATGATACCCCTGGGGTAACCGTTATGGAAATGAGGTCAAAAGCAAGAAGACTGAAAATGGAACATGGCCTTGACATGATCATGATCGATTATCTTCAGCTTATGGAAGGTTCAAGAAGAAGTGAAAACAGGCAGCAGGAAATTTCTGCAATATCCAGAGCACTGAAGGCGCTGGCAAGGGAAATGAGCTGCCCTGTAATAGCACTTTCTCAGCTAAGCAGAGCGCCAGACGCAAGAACTGACCACAGACCAGTGCTTTCGGATTTGAGGGAATCCGGTGCTATCGAGCAGGATGCCGATGTGGTTATGATGCTTTACCGTAACTATTACTACTCAAAAGATCCCTCGGACAGAAGTCTTGCGGAGCTGAATATTGCCAAACAGAGAAATGGATCAACAGGCACACTTAAGCTTTCGTGGCTTGAGGAGTATACTCAGTTTGCCGATCATTCTGAATACAACGGATAATCTGCTTCACGAACGATATTTCGCGAAAAAGAAATAAAGTTCGTTTTTAGTTGCTATAAGAGGAAAAATTTGATAATATATCTTTTGGACATTTGATAAGAAAGGGATTGCAAATGGATAAATATGATGTTTTGATTGTAGGCGCAGGTCCTGCAGGGATTTTTTGCGCACTTGAACTTGTCAAAATTAAAAAAAATCTAAAAATACTAATGATTGAAAAGGGCAACTCCATCGAAAAACGAAAATGCCCAAAAAGAAGAACCAACCAATGTGTTGGCTGCACTCCCTGCAATATCACAACAGGGTTCGCAGGTGCTGGAGCATACTCAGATGGCAAGCTGTCCCTATCCCCTGAAGTAGGCGGGGAGCTTCCATACTATATAGGATATGAAAAAACCGAAAATCTGATCAAATACGTTGACGGAATCTATCTTGGTTTTGGAGCGGATCGTAAGATTTACGGAATTGACGACGAAGAGAAAATTGAAAATATCCGAAGAAAAGCCATTCAAAGCAATCTAAAGCTGATCGAATGCCCCATCAGGCATGTTGGTACAGAAGTCGGCTATGAAATCTATACCAAGCTTCAGAAGCATTTAATTGACAATGGGGTTGAAATATTATTCAGGAATCCTGCAAAAGAAATCATCATCGAAGATGGCAAGGCGGTTGGGATCATTGCAGACAAAGAATACAGAGCCGACAAAGTCATCATCAGTGTAGGCAGAGATGGTTCCGAGTGGTTCAAGGAAATTTGCGACAAAAACAAGATTATCACTGAAGTGGGCAAGGTGGACATTGGTGTAAGAGTGGAATGCAGAAATGAAGTCATGGAAGAAATCAATGACGCACTGTATGAAGGAAAACTTGTTTACTACACCCAGACCTTTGACGATAAGGTCAGGACCTTCTGTTCAAATCCTGGAGGTGTCGTTGCCACAGAATATTACGACGACAATCTTGCCGTAGTAAACGGACATAGCTATAAGGCGGAGAATTTAAAGACCAACAACACTAACTTTGCCCTTCTTGTATCCAAGGGATTTACGGAACCTTTTACCGCACCAATTGCCTATGGTAAGTACATTGCCGGGTTAGGAAATATGCTGTCCGGCAACAAAATTATGGTTCAAAGGTATGGGGATTTTAAAAGAGGTCGAAGGACAACGTATAACAGACTTTACAGGAATAATATCCAGCCGACATTGAAGGATGCCGTTCCAGGGGATCTATGCCTCGTGCTTCCTTATAGAATCATGAAGGATATTGAAGAGATGATCATAGCGCTTGACCATGTAACTCCGGGTATTGCCAGCGATGAAACGCTATTATATGGGGTTGAAGTCAAATTCTATTCAAATAAAATAAAAATCGACGATCACTTCGAAACAAATATCAGGAACCTTCATGTTCTTGGTGATGGGGCAGGCGTCACAAGAGGTCTGATGCAGGCTTCCGTAAATGGAGTTTATGTAGCAAGAAAATTAACTGACCTTGATTGAAAGGAGAATTTCTCATGAGTAGTTTAGTAGTTATTGGAGCCCAATGGGGTGACGAAGGAAAAGGAAAAATAACAGATTATCTGGCACAGCAGGCTGAGGTAGTAGTCAGGTATTCCGGAGGAAATAATGCAGGACATACCGTAGAGGTAGGGGATAAGCAGTATAAGCTGCACCTGATACCGTCTGGCATCATTAACCCGGGGAAACCATGCATCATCGCTAATGGGGTTGTCATTGATCCTAAAGCTCTTTTAGACGAAATAGAATATCTTCAAAATGACGGTGTGTCTGTGGATGCTCTTAAAATCAGCAGCAGGGCACAGGTGATTATGCCCTATCACAAGGTATTGGATGAATTGTCTGAAGAAAGCCTTGGAGACCGAAAAATAGGCACGACTAAAAAAGGGATTGGACCTGCTTACATGGATAAGACGGCCAGAACGGGAATCAGAATGAGTGAGCTCTTAGATGAGAAAATCTTCTATGGCAAGCTTAAAATCGCGTTGGAAGAGAAAAATAAAGTATTAGAGTTGATTTATAATTACCCTAAAATGGATTTTGACGAAATATTTAATTCCTATGTGGAGTATGGAAAAAGACTTAAGCAATACGTATCGGATACGTCTATCGATGTATATAATTACGTCAAAGAGGATAAGAAGGTACTTTTTGAAGGCGCCCAAGGCACACTTCTGGATCTGGATTTTGGAACTTACCCATATGTAACTTCATCACATCCCGGCTCTGGGGGAGTATGTATCGGCACAGGTGTGGGACCAACGGCAATTAATGAAGTTATGGGCGTTGTAAAAGCATATACCACAAGAGTAGGAGAAGGTCCTTTTCCTACTGAACTTTTTGATCAAATAGGAGAATATATAAGAGAAACAGGGAGAGAATTTGGGACGACCACAGGCAGAGCTAGAAGATGCGGGTGGTTTGATGCCGTCATACTGAAATTCGCCGTCAGGATAAATGGACTTACCTCCCTTGCGATCACGAAGCTGGATACCCTTACAGGAATCGAAAAACTGAAAATCTGTACAGGCTACAGAATGGATGGAAAAATTATCGATGAATTTCCTTCTTCAATAGAAGAACTTGCAAAGTGTGAACCTATCTTTGAGGAACTGACAGGATGGGATGAAGATATTTCCATGTGCAAGTCCTTTTCTGAACTTCCTGAAAACGCAAAGAAGTATATAAGGAAGATGGAAGATACTTGCGGAGTCAAAGCTACGATCATATCAGTGGGACCCAACCGATCGGAAACCATGATACTTAATCGTGTGTTTTAAAAAAGGAATGCGCTGTCATGGGCACTAAGGGAGTATGCTATCTTGTCGCCACACCTATAGGGAACCTTGAGGATATGACATTCAGAGCGGTGAGGATCCTTTCTGAGGTCGATCTTATTGCTGCTGAAGATACACGGCATACGGTCAAGTTATTGAACCATTTCCATATCTCTACCAGAATGGTCAGTTACCATGAACATAATGAAAAAGATCGTTCCGGATATCTCGTAGGGGAACTTTTGGAGGGCAGAAATGTCGCCATCGTTTCAGATGCCGGGACACCGGGAATTTCTGACCCTGGGCATGAAATGGTGACCCGATGCATCGAAGAGGGGATCACCGTTACCGGGATACCTGGTGCCTGTGCGGCTATTGATGCTCTGGTGATTTCAGGATTGGATACTAAAAAATTTACTTTTCTTGGCTTCCTGTCACCCGACAAAAAAACCAGGGGCAAGGAAATAGAAGAAATGAAGGGATATGAAGATACCCTCATCTTGTATGAAGCGCCCCATAAGATCACCAGAACCATGAAAGCGCTATATGAATATCTGGGAGAGCGTGAAATTGTTCTGGTGAGAGAACTTACAAAAATCCACGAAACCATTTGGCGGGGGAATATTTCCCGGGCAATAATTTATTTGGAGGAAAAATTGCCAAGAGGGGAATATGTGATCTTAATCAAAGGCGAGAAGCTGGCGAAAGAAGAGCCCTTCTGGAGTGAACTAAATTTAGACCAGCACATGGCATATTACATCGATCAAGGAATTGCAAGGAAAGATGCAGTAAAAAACATAGCAAAAGACAGGAATGCTCAAAAAAGAGTGATTTATGATTATTTCATGAAAAAACAGGATATGGGGCAGGAACAAGAATAGCGTCTGCGACGCATTATTCAAGTAGACTAAGAAAGTTTGGTCCCCAGCGAGCTAGTCGAACTTTCCTAGTCTATAAAAAAAAGCATCTGAATTTGATCAGATGCCTTTTTTTTATTAGTATTATTTCTTTATTTCTTTCATGCAGTCCGGGCAAATGTTTTTGCCTTTATAGTTTGTAACATCTTTTGCGTTTCCGCAGAAAATACAAGCTGGCTCATATTTCTTCAAAACGACATAACTTCCATCAACAAAGATCTCCAATGAATCCTTGATGTTTATATCAAGTGTTCTTCTTAGCTCAATGGGAATAACGATCCTGCCGAGCTCATCAACTTTCCTTACGATACCTGTAGATTTCATAAAATTTCTCTCTCTCCTTAGAATAAAATATTGATTTGTTATTTAATGTAATTATAACAATAAAATAACAACAATACAACACTATTTTTGTAATAAATGTTAAAATATGAATAAAAGTGAGAAAATGTCAGGCAAAAAGATTTTTGTCACGGGACATATTCTATTATATGTAAAGGTCTACATATAGTAAACATATTTTTTTAATATTTTCATTTTTTTGGTAAAAACAAATAAATTGTTCGCTCACTGAAATACAAACACGTATTACCTGTATAAATCTTCTGAAATGGCAGATTAAACAAAAAAGGTTGAAAACTTTGCATTGTCAGGTATAATATTATATATACAATCAAATATCAAAAGATGATGATGAGAAGAGTAGATTGACTGGAAATTTATAGAGAGCCGGGTAAGGTGGAATCCGGTAGTGGAAAGCAGTTAAAGATGGCCTCTGAATCGATCAGGTGAGATTTCGGTTTAGCCTGGTACGCAAGTGCGTTATAAGCGGTATGTTATAAACATTATGAGTTGTATGCTGTGAAGCATTCATAAAAAAAGGTGGTAACACGAAATCTGACTTTCGTCCTTTAAGGGCGGAGGTTTTTTTTGTGTGACAGGAAAGAGAGAGGATAACATGAAAAAAAGCTATTATATCACAACACCCATTTATTACCCCAGTGACAAGCTGCATATTGGACACACGTATACAACCGTCGCAGCCGATGCTATGGCGAGATTTAAAAAAATTACAGGATATGATGTGTTCTTTCTGACGGGAACTGATGAACATGGACAAAAAATCGAACAGAAAGCAGCGGAAAAGGGAAAAACACCAAAGGAATATGTGGATGGAATCGTTGAGGAAATCAAGGACCTCTGGAAGCTTATGAATATTAATTACGATCACTTTATCAGAACTACGGACACTTACCATGAGGAATCCGTAAAAAAAATATTCAGAAAGCTTTATGACAAAGGAGATATTTACAAGTCTCACTATGAAGGTTGGTATTGCACTCCCTGTGAGGCATTCTGGACAGAAACTCAGCTTGCGGACGGGAAATGCCCTGATTGCGGCAGGGAGGTTCACCAGGCAAAAGAAGAGGCTTATTTCTTTAGAATGTCCCAATATGCTGACAGATTGATTAAGCACATTGAGGAACATCCGGAGTTCATACAGCCAGAATCACGGAAAAATGAGATGATAAACAATTTTCTCAAACCGGGGCTTCAAGATCTCTGTGTGTCAAGAACAACCTTCGATTGGGGGATTCCCGTTGAATTTGATAAAGGCCATGTTGTGTATGTATGGATCGATGCGCTTTCCAACTATATCACTGCACTGGGATATCTCAACGAAAGACCTCAGCTTATGGAAAGATACTGGCCAGCGGATGTTCATCTTATTGGTAAAGATATCCTGCGTTTTCACACGATCTACTGGCCGATTATGCTCATGGCCCTTGACCTTCCCCTTCCCAAGCAGATATTCGGACATGGGTGGATACTGCTTAAAGGAGGCAAAATGTCTAAATCTAAAGGGAATGTAATTGATCCTGTCGAGCTTTCAAAAAAATACGGCGTTGATGCCTTAAGGTATTTTGTTCTTCGGGAGATGACTTTTGGTGCGGATGGTGTATATAATGAGGATGCACTGATAGGAAGAATAAATTCTGATCTTGCCAATGACCTGGGAAATCTTTTCAGCAGATCAGCGGCAATGGTTGAAAAATATTTTGAAGGCACTCTCCCTGAAGGCAGGGTTCACGATCCTTTGGATGATGAGATCATATCCCTCGCAAAAGCGACTCCTAAAATCGTGGAAGACCATATGAACAAGCTGGAATTCAGCAGCGCGCTAAGTGTGTTATGGAAACTGATCTCCAGGGCAAATAAATATATCGATGAGACAACTCCATGGGTACTGGGCAAGGATCCTGAAAAGCGAGAACGACTGTCATCTGTGCTTAACAACCTTTTAGAAACACTCCGGTACGTTTGTGTAATGCTGGAACCTTTTATGCCTGAGACGGCAGAAAAGATTCATTCGAGGCTGGCCATACCTGATGAATTCCTATCATGGGACAGCTTGGGATCATGGGGAGCCAATCCCTTTGATCAAAAATTGGTTAAAGGCGAAAATCTTTTTCCACGTATCGAGCTGAAAGACAGGGAAGATGAAAAGCCAGCAAAGAAAAACACCAACAAGATAAAAGACAGTAAAATAGAAGCGCCCGTTCAAAACAAAAGCCCGGAAGCAGAAGCTATCACCATTGACGATTTTGCTAAAATCAAACTGAAGGTTGCAGAAATAACGAATTGCGAAAAGCATCCTGATGCGGACAGATTACTGGTGCTCACTGTAAAAATCGGGGATGAGACCAGGCAAATCGTATCCGGGATCGCTGGTTACTATTCGACGGAGGAAATGGTTGGCAGAAAGGTGATCGTGGTAACAAACCTTAAAAGGACGAAATTAAGAGGTGTGGAGTCTCAGGGGATGATACTGGCGGCTGCCGACGGAAAGGACCTGAGTCTTGTGACCATAGATAAAAATCTGCCCTCGGGGACAGAGGTCAGATAATTTTACTTAAAATATTAATCGTTGACTTTTAATGAGGAGATAAAGTATAATAATATAAATTTACAACGGAGGCAAACTATGAACTGTGAAATGAAAAAACAGCTTAAAAACTTTTATTTTTACGGATT
>JAAXUP010000033.1:18687-21382 GCA_013335935.1 Eubacteriaceae bacterium
CTTTGGTTATATTGACGTACAAAAAAATAGCTGTGATTTTCATTAGATGGAGTAGGCCTTGAAAAAGGAAAAGTAGATTAAATATTGCTGAAGGAGACTCGATGGAGTCTCCTTTTTTTTCGTCGTATCACCATCAGGAATAAAGGTGGCCGATGCTGTTTAAATAAAAGGAGGAAAATAAAATGATTGTAGTCGTTAACGCAAATGCACCTGAAAAAGAAATAGAAAGACTGAAAGAAAGTCTTTTGAAGAAAGGGCTGGAGATAAACTATTCCAGAGGAGTAGATCATATTATTATGGGTCTGATAGGGGACACGAGATCAGTGGAGATCAGTAATATCGAGTCAAATGATATTGTAGAAAAAGTATTGAGAGTGCAGGAACCCTACAAAAAAGCGAACAGGCTTTTTCATCCCGAATCCAGTGTGTTTAACATATTGGGAAGTCTGATAGGAGGGAAGAACTTTGCGGTTATGGCAGGTCCCTGCTCGGTAGAAAGCGAGGAACAGATCATTAGTGTTGCAAAAAGTGTAAAAGCTGCTGGCGCCACATTTTTAAGGGGAGGAGCCTTCAAGCCCAGGTCATCACCATACAGCTTTCAAGGTATGGGACTTGATGGTTTAAAGCTTCTCAAGATTGCTAAAGCGGAAACCGGACTTCCCATCGTTTCTGAAATCATGTCCACGGAGATGCTTGATGAGTTTGTGAAAGATGTCGATGTGATTCAGGTCGGTACCAGGAATATGCAGAACTTTGTGCTTCTAAGGGAACTTGGAAAAACCAATAAGCCGATCCTCTTAAAAAGAGGGATGTCTGCCACCATAGAGGAGTGGTTGATGTCCGCTGAATATATCATGAAAGAAGGAAATGAACAGGTAATTCTTTGTGAAAGAGGAATAAGAACTTTTGAGACCTTCACAAGAAATACCCTGGATATCAGCGCTGTCCCAGCTGTTCAAAGGAAAAGCCATCTGCCGATCATTGTGGACCCAAGCCATTCTGCTGGAATGTACTGGATGGTAGAACCACTGGCAAAAGCATCAATTGCGGCAGGAGCGGATGGAGTAATGATTGAAGTACATAACTCTCCTGAAACAGCACTGTGTGACGGCTCACAGTCCTTGAAACCTGAAAAGTTTGCAGAGCTGATGATCAAACTGAAAAAGTATGCTGAAATCGAAGGGAAGGTCATAGGGTAGATGGAGGCTGATTTTAGAAATAAAAAGATACTTGTAGCCGGCCTTGGACTCATGGGCTCGGCCTTTGCGGATGGATTGAAAGTCATGGCCCCCGAAAAAGTATATGCTACGGATTTAAAACAGGAAGTCCTGCTGGAAGCAGAAGAATCAGGCCTGATCCACAAGGGATTTATGGATCCTGCAGAAATCCTTCCGGAATGCGATATCGTGATCATCTGTCTGTATCTCCAGGATGCATTGGATTTTATCCGCAGGAATATGAACTATTTTAAAAAAGACTGTCTGATCACAGACATCGTTGGGGTAAAAAGAGCGCTAATTGACGGGATAAAAGATATCCTCCGGAAGGATGTGGATTTTATCCCCGGGCATCCTATGGCAGGGAGGGAAAGAACAAAGGAGCACTTTACACCAAAGAGTATTTTTGCCGGGAAGAATTATCTTTTGACTCCTTCAGAAAAAAACAGGAAGGAAAACGTGGAATTGCTGAAGACCATGATCAACAAAATGGGATTTGGCAGGATCATTATTACCGATCCAGAAACCCATGATGAAAAAATAGCTTTTACCAGTCAGTTGTGCCACGTAATTGCTGCCTCTATGGTAGATTTAAGTGACGACAGCGGAATTACTTCTTTTGAAGGTGGCAGCTTTCAGGATATGACAAGGATCGCCATGATCAATTCAGAAATGTGGGCGGAACTCTTTATCGCCAACAGTGACAAGCTTACCAGGATACTGGATAATTTTATCGACAGCATAAATTTCTTTAAAGACAACATCAAAGCTGGGAACAGCAGCGTCATTGTTGAACGATTCAATGAAATCGGACTAAAAAGAGAAGCTATGGGAAAATAAGATCATCAGAAAAAAGGAAATGGCATATCAATGTAGAATATTAATATAAGGCAGTAAAATATGACATGGGGAGTCATTATGCGTTGGATTAAAAAAGATACAGTATGGACAAAGAATTTTTTTCTCATATGGCAGGGACAGCTCATTTCGAGTCTGGGCGATATTATTTATAATATCGCTTTAGGTTTTTGGGTGTACGACCTTACAGGTTCCACCATATTGATGGGCTCGGTCATGGCGATTGCCATGCTGCCTAGAATTTTGATCCTTCCTTTTTCAGGCGTTGCAGCAGACAGGCTGAGCAGGAAAAATATCATTATTTTGTCGGATTTTTTCAGAGGAATACTCATGCTGGTACTGGCGATTGTTTCCGCCTTCGGTTTGGCAGAATTATGGATCATTTACGTTGGGGTCATGCTGATGAGCATTTGCAATGCGTTTTTTGGGCCCGCTATGCTCTCAATAATTCCTGAGCTGGTTCCCAGATCAAGGCTTATGAAAGCTAATTCTCTTTATTCCATGACGACCACCATATCGGATATTCTCGGGAATGCCATAGGTGGTTTAATGTACGTGTTGGTAGGTCCGCCTGTAGTATTCACCATTAATGGGATTTCATATATTGTTTCAGCCGTCCT
>JAAXUP010000099.1 GCA_013335935.1 Eubacteriaceae bacterium
ATCACTTCCATGTTTCTATGCAAAGTGGAGCGAAGGAAGTCCTTAAAAACATGAAAAGAAGATACACCAAAGAAGAATATAAGCAGGTCATTGGGTCTATCAGAAAATATTTTCCTGAAGCATCCATAACCACGGACGTGATGGTTGGTTTTCCTGGAGAAACAGAGGATGATTTTAACGAAACCGTAAATTATATCAAAGAGATCAGATTCTCGAAACTCCATGTTTTTAAGTATTCAAAGCGAGCGGGAACTCCTGCGGCGGAATATGAAAACCAGGTGCCTGACAGAACGAAAGAAAAGAGAAGCCGTTTGCTGATTGCCTTATCGGAAGAACTTGAAAAAGAATATGCAGGTGAATTTATCGGTAAAGAAGCGGAAATTCTGATTGAAAGAAAAGTTAAGAACACAGAAAATTACTATTCAGGCCATACGAAAAATTACCTGGATGTAACCATAGAATCCCATAAGGATATCACCTCAAAAATTGTCAAAGTCAGGATCTTAAAGCTTGAAAACAGCCATTTGTCAGGAATTTTAATAAAATAAACAGGAGGACGAATCAGTGGAAGATTGTTTGTTTTGCAGAATAGCCAGAAAGGAAATACCAGCCCAAATCGTGTATGAAGATGACGTCGTGCTGGCCATCAAAGATATTAACCCTCAGGCGCCGGTACATGTTCTCATATTGCCTAAGGAGCATTTTGATTCCATACTTACCGTCCCTGCAGGAAACGACATTATCAGCAGTATCCATATTGTAGCCAATAGGCTGGCTTTAAAGTTTGGGATCGTCGATTCAGGTTTCAGACTGGTAAATAACTGTGGAGAACAGGGCGGACAGACTGTGCTGCATCTTCATTATCATCTCCTTGGAGGTAGAAATTTAAACTGGCCTCCAGGCTAAATTTAGAAAAAATACGATGTTTTCATCAGCGGCTGGAAATTTACAACCTCTGATGAAAATTTTTTATAGCAAATTTTTAGGCCCTTAAATGTAAAATAATGTAACATATATCTTTATGTGTAAACCATTTGGCCAGAAGGAGGTTCAGCTTCAGTGACAATCAAATATCTATTTCAAATTTCTATCGGTTTATATGTGATTGCTGGCTTTTCAGCGGTGATTCTCAGCAAATGGCATAAAATATCGAATACAGCTTCCAACATATTGTGTATGGCAGCGTCCGTTTTTGGAATTGCCGCATCTATCGACCAATTGATTTCTGCTCAAGGTCCCGTCATCCTATGGAAGATCAATTCCTCCATTCCGCTGATGAATTTTACAATGACCGTGGATAACGTCAGTTCCTTTTTTATTCTGATGCTGTCAATTTTAGTGTTTCCGGTATCGTTATATTCCATAGGCTACCTTTCCCATTATTATGGGAAGCGAAATGTCGGACTTTTTAACACATTGTATTCTGTTTTTATCCTTTCAATGATTTTAGTGTTCACCGCTTCAAACACAATATTCTTCTTTATTGCATGGGAGATCATGTCTGTGGTTTCCTATTTTCTGGTGGTGTTTGAATCAGAGGTGGAGGAAAATCGCCGTGCAGGTACGCTGTATATCATTATGACCCACCTGGGAGCCGCATTAATGCTCATTGGCTTTATGATCATGTATAGTTTTACAAATTCCTTTGCATTGAATTCAGATTCGGCGCTTATCCCTGAGTTTTACCGGAACATCATTTTTCTGCTCCTGGTGATTGGTTTCGGCACAAAAGCAGGAGTAGTACCCCTGCATATCTGGCTTCCCTATGCCCATCCGGCTGCTCCCAGCAACGTGTCTGCCCTGATGTCCGGAATCATGATCAAAACAGCTGTCTACGGTATCCTCAGGTTTATTATGATTTATCTGGGAGTTCAGAATACATGGTGGGGGATACTGATTCTCGTCATTGGAATTTCATCGGCTTTGATCGGTGTGGTATATGCTTTTGTTGAGAATAATATCAAAAAACTACTGGCGTTTTCAAGTATTGAAAATATAGGCATCATCTTTATTGGTCTGGGGATATGCTTTATTGCCATCTCCACGAAGAATGAGACGGTGGCTGCACTGGCACTTCTGGCTTCTCTTTTTCATGCCTTCAATCATACGATTTTCAAGGGCAGTCTTTTTCTTGGGGCAGGCTCGATCCATTTTTCCACACACACAAAGGATATGGACCAGCTGGGAGGACTCATCAAGAAAATCCCCATCGCCGCCCTCTTTATCCTGGGGGGGTCTCTTTCAATTTCTGCATTGGTCCCATTCAACGGTTTCATCGGGGAGTGGCTGATTCTCCAGTCGATTTTTGCAGGTATCCAGCCAGGAAATGCAGGGATCAATATCCTGTTCATCCTTACTGTGACTGCTCTTGCCCTTGCAGGTGCATTGGCTGCCGGCACCTTCATAAAATTTTTTGGGATCACTTTTTTAGGGCTTCCAAGAAGCTCTCATGCATCGGAAGCTCAGCCGATACCGATGGTTATGAATGCAGCCTCTGGAATGCTGGTCCTGCTTTGTCTTGTCATTGGTATTTTTCCTGCCCCATTCATTCAGCTGATCAGCCATGCAGCTTTTGAAATAACCGGAGTTTCCGTAGCTGTGAATTTTAAAGGGAGCTTTCTTCTGACAGCCTTTCCATTATCGGTTTCCGGGAACGTGATCTCGCCTTTTTCAAGTCTGATCATCTTTTTGCTGTCAATATTAGCAGTACTCCTTATCATCCGATTTATCGGAGGAAAGTATGCTGAAAAGAAATACGGAACCTGGGATTGTGGTTTTGAAGGCTTAAATTCCAGGATGCAGTATACGGCAACTGGCTTTTCCAAGCCGGTGAAAATTGTATTCAGGATGCTCTTTCGGCCTTCCAGGGATCTTAAGATCACAGGTGATGATACCTATCACCCGGAATCCATGGAATATATCATGACAACGGAATCCATTTTTGAAAAATATATTTATGATCCGGTGCTGAAATTCACTGAAAGATCTTCCGGAGTCATCAGAAGAAAATTACAGACTGGAAGCATTCATCTGTATCTGATTTATATGTTCGCTGCAATCTTAGCAGCTATGCTCTATAACAGGCTGTTTTGAAAGGAGGCTTTGATATGGCAGAATTATTTTATGTACTACTTCAAATAGGAATCTTCGTGCTTATTTCGCCTCTCGTAAGCGGAGTGATCAAAAAAGTGAAAGCAATGACCCAGAAGAGAAAAGGCGCACCTGTGCTTCAGCTGTATTTTGACTTAACGAAGCTGCTGAAAAAGCAGGCTGTTATTTCAGACAAGGCATCCTGGATTTTTAAAGCTTCTCCTTATGTGGTTTTTTCTACAGCGATTGCTGCATCCTTGCTGATTCCGGTTACTACTTTCGTGGTGCCCGGGAGGTTCTCAGGAGACATAATCATGCTGGTATACCTACTTGCCCTGGGCAGATTTTTCATGACACTCTCCGGCCTGGACACAGGGAGTACTTTTGGTGGAATGGGGAGCAGTCGTGAAGTTATGATCTCTTCCTTGATGGAACCTTCCATCCTGGTATCTGTCTTCACCATGGGGCTGATCGCAAAGTCAACCTCTGTTTATGACATCATGGAGATGATGCAAAGTGGAAACGTCAGCCTTACTCATCCGGTTTTTATTATGATTTTTCTTGCTCTTCTGATAATTACCCTGGCCGAGACTTCTAGGATACCGGTAGATGATCCTGCGACTCATCTTGAACTCACTATGGTGCACGAGGCGATGATCCTTGAATATTCGGGCAGGCATCTGGCACTGATGGAGCTTGGCGCAAGCATCAAGCAGTTGGTATTCATCACGCTGATCGTAAATATATTTCTGCCTCACGATCAATTGATCACCTATACAGGCGCCATGGGGATAATCCTCTCTATCGCCATATATATCCTGAAGGTCGTGGGTTTCTCGGTTTTGATGGCATTGGCTGAAGTAAGCACAGTAAAATTCAGGCTTTTCAGCGTACCTAACCTGGCGGCATTGTCTTTTATGCTTTCATTTCTGGGATTTTTACAATATTTTGTTTTTGGGAGGTAACTATGGAAAATTACTTAAATCTGCTTTCACATCTGATGCTTTTGTCTTCCTTTGTACTTATGGCCAACAAGCGGATCAGATCATATATCAAAACATTCCGAATGCAGTCAGCGCTTATAGGGACAACCGCTGCGCTGATCGGTTTTGAAAGTTTTTCATCCAGCGGGCGCATGGACGTGCTGGTTGTAAGCACTGTAATAATCGCACTTAAAGTCATCTATATTCCAAACCTTCTTGGAAGCACACTTGAAAATATCGATCTAAAGGTAGAGAAGGACTTCTTTCTGAATATCCCGATCTTAGTATTGATCAGCTGTGGGATCGTAGTATTTTCTTATTTTTCAATATCGGCTGTGGAAGGTATCAATACAGGAATCATGAACGTCCAGATCGTAAACTCCATATCCATGATACTTATGGGGATCCTGTTTATGATCAGCAGAAAGAATGCCATCGGACAGATCGTAGGCTTTCTTGTGATCGAGAATGGACTTTTTGTGACCGCCATGTTTTCCACTGAAGGAATGCCGTTTATTATTGACATGGGAATATTCATCGACATCATTACGGCAGTCCTTATCATGGGAGTTATGGTTTTTAAAATAAACGAAAAATTCGAATCAGCAGATACGAATAAACTTAAGAATTTGAGGGGGTAGGAGATGGGAATGCTATTATGGATTTTGCCGTTGATGGCAGTAATGCTCTTTGGAGCAATAAAAAATAATAAAATTCTCCACGGGCTAAGTGTCTTTACATCAGCGATACTTGTGGTTTCCGGTCTGATCATTACCTTGAAGGTCATCGCAGAAGGCAGCTATGAGTTCAATCTTTTCTATGTTGATTCCATAAGCATCATCATTTTAGATATTGTTCTGATCATTGGATTTTTGGCGTGCGTCTATTCCGTTGGGTATCTTGAAGAAGAAATCAAGCATGAAAAGATCCTTCCAGGGAGGCTCAGATTATACTATATCCTTTTACACACCTTTCTTTTTACCATGATCCTGGCCTTGTCAGTGAAGAACATGGGCATCATGTGGATCGCCATTGAGGCAACTACGCTGGCATCTACTTTTCTTGTGGGATTTTATAATGACAAACCTGCCATTGAAGCCGCATGGAAATATATCATTATCTGTTCAGTGGGAATCGCCATCGCCTTTCTGGGAATAATTTTTCTTCATCTTTCTTCTGCCGGGACCATAGACAGCACCCAAATACTTGATTGGACAGTGCTTTATGGAAAGGCCGGCAGTTTGAAAAGTCCCATACTGCGTTTAGCGTTCATTTTTATTTTCATCGGTTTTGGGACAAAAGCAGGTCTTGCACCCATGCATACGTGGCTTCCAGATGCCCACAGCCAGGCGCCTTCTCCCATAAGCGCCATGCTTTCAGGGGTTCTGCTAAACAGCGCAATGTACGCCATTATCCGGACACTGGCTATTGTAAATAAAAATTTGGGTACCAGCGAGTTTACAGGCAATATCATGATTGCAGCAGGTCTGCTGTCCATAGCCTTCGCGGCAGTATTCATCATCACCCAGAAGGACTACAAGACCTTGCTGGCATATTCCAGCATCGAGCATATGGGGATCATCGCTTTTGGATTGGGGCTGTTTACACCGCTTTCCGTTTTTGGTGCGCTTTTTCATATGATCAACCATTCCCTGACTAAATCCATGCTTTTTTTGTCCGCAGGGAATATTCTTCAGAAATATGGCACCAGGGAAATCGCTAAAATAAATGATCTGCTTAAAACACTTCCAGTAACCGGAGGAGCATTTTTGCTGGGACTTTTCGCTATTGCAGGGACACCTCCTTTCGGGGTGTTTGCAAGTGAAATCAATGTGATCATTTCGGTTTTTGAGAAAGGACAGATCATCATCGGAATGATCTTCATACTTCTTCTGGCAATCATATTTGCTGGTATTGGGGTGACTCTTTTTAGCATATTTTATAAAAATAGTTCAGTCGAAACCCCACCACCTCGGGGTGAAGGGAATATTTATGGAAGTGCAGTCATCCTACTTCTTGTTGGGGTGATTTCAATTACCGGACTCTATATGCCGGTGTCGATTTTTACACTTCTGAACAATGCCAGAAATATAATAATAGGAGGTTGATCTTATGACATTTTGGGAAATCATTGCAGCGGCCGAAAATAATGAGTTAAGAAACCTCGTGACTGCTGATTCCAAGGAAATTAAAAAAATCTGTGTATTTATGACAGATAAGCTTAATTATACCCTCATTCTACTTTTTGCCAGCGATGAAAGATCTTTGAATGGAAAATTTTCAGTTAATTATATTCTGGCTCAGCGGGAATTGGGGAAAGTCGTCTTTATTAAGACGTTGATCGATGAAAGTGAAAGGGCATTTCAATCCATAACCAAGGAACTCCCGGGCGCTTCAGCATATGAGCGGGAAATCTATGATATGTTCGGTCTAAAACCGGAAGGCCATCCTGATCTCAGAAGGCTGGTTTTTCACAGCAACTGGCCTGAAAACACTTATCCACTGGAAAAGAATTTCGAAAAAAACCTTAAGCCTGAAACAGCTGATGTTAAAGTTTCGTTTAAGGAGGTGCAGGGTTCAGGTGTTTATGAAATTCCAGTGGGTCCGGTTCATGCCGGGATCATCGAACCGGGTCATTTCAGATTCAGCGTAGCAGGGGAGCCGGTAATCAATCTGGAAGCCCAGCTATATTTCGTCCACAAGGGTATTGAAAAACTTTCCGAAGGATCCAGTATTGAAAAATGTCTTTATATCTCTGAGAGGATTTCCGGAGATGAAACCTTCTCAAATTCCCTGGCTTATTCCCTGGCCATAGAAAACATTGCTGGAATCATTGTGCCGGATAGGGCACAGTACACAAGAGTGGTTTTTGCTGAATTAGAAAGACTGACCAGTCATCTTGGGGATTTGG
>JAAXUP010000200.1 GCA_013335935.1 Eubacteriaceae bacterium
GCAAGAACCTTTGGCGCATAGAAGATATTGTCCTCCATCCCAACACGAACGTTCCCGTCCATTGCAAGAGCGGCATAAAGGATCGGAAGATGTCCTTTCCCGATTCCCAGGGCACTCCAGGTGGAGCCTTCAGGAATCAGATTCTTGAGAAACACCAAATTTTCTACCGTCGCCGTCATGCCTCCGGCAGCTCCTAAGACAAACTGGAAGTGAAGAGGCGCTTCCAGCACACCCTTCTTCAAGTAGTAAAGGGCATTGTAGATCATTCCTGCATCAAATATTTCGATTTCAGGCTTCACGCCATACTCTTTCATCGTCGGTCCAAGCTTTTCCAGGAATCTCGGGTGATTTTCGAAGACCGTGGAATGCATCCAATTCATGGATCCGCAGTCGAAGGATGCCATCTCCGGACGCAGCTCCATAAAAGGCTTCATTCGTATCTCGTCATCCAGTCCGATTCCCCCGGAAGTCGTCAGGTTCAGAACGATGTCGCAACGCTCGCGGATGAGTTTCACTGTCTTATCAAACTTCTCATAATCCATGGAAGCTCTTCCTTCGTCATTTCTCACGTGGATATGGGCAATGGAAGCGCCTGCCTGCCAGCATTTATATACTTCGTCAGCTGTTTCCTCAGGTGTGATGGGAACATATGGGGTGTCTGATTTTTGAGGCCAGGCTCCGGTCGTCGCCACTGTTAAAATAACCTTATTGTTTAATTCTGCCATTTGTCTGTCCCTTTCTTAAAATCCGCCGTAGTTGTATACTCTTTCCGGCACATCATTGAGATCATCTTCATCGATTTCCGCTGCGCATCGAACCATTGAGCCATCTCCAAGATGCCAGCGGATCGGGAAGCAGAAGAACCGGAAACGTTTTCCTGAAACCTTGTCCAAGTCACCGCCAAGGTTCTCGACGCCTACGATGCCGTGTCCCAGCAATTGTTTATGACATGGCTCCCACGTACCCCAGCATCCGATTTCTTCAAGATCTCCGAATTTTTCCATATATTTTTCCATGCCATGTAATTCGATGAATTTTTCCTTGTCAAATTCAGCGTAAGCTTCGTCTCCAAACTGCTCAGCGTATTCAACTGTGATTGGTCTTCCAGAAGCTCCCATCAAGTTCATTGCAGTGCCGCCGTTGTTTCCCATAGCCGTATGAAGAGGATGGTCAAGAGCCTGCATGTCCATAGCCACACATTTAACTTTATGTTTTACAAACCATTTTCCTGCGTCAACTCCTGTACCGCATGAATAATGATAGTAATCTTTTGAATCATCAAATTTACGGTGCATTCCTGTATTCAGGCAGACAATCATCCCTTCAAGTTCATCCGGTTTAATATTTGCGCGCTTACAGGCATCTTCAAGATGTTCTGATGTAATCAGTTCCCATTTTCCGCAGTTGATCTCAAGGCAAATTGCATCTCCTGTGTAGGCATCAACTGGCATTTCATGGGTATAACGTGCTCTTCTTCCGTCAAATTCATATTCCATAACGTGTCTAGGTGCGTCACAGTGCGTTCCGGTATGCTGAACACAGTCGATTCTCTGGGTGAGAACCCCTCCCTTTGCAAGGGTATGCATAGAATCGATTACCGGTTTTGCGAAATAAGGCCAGCGCGGAATATCTGCACTGAACGGATGTGTAAGATCGACCATAATTTTTTTTCCCATTTTTCATTTCTCCTTTTATTGTTGTATTTATTTTTTACGGTTATTTCAAGTTTTTTGTCGCATCGATGAGATATTCCCTCAGTCGCTTGTTGGAGGCTGCGACCTGCTCAGGCGTCCATTTCTGGTAACCCTTTCCGGTCTTGAAGCCCAGGTCCCCTCTTTCCACAAGTTCCTTCAGCATCTTGGAAGGCTCGTGGGAATCTTCCAGATATTTGACGATGTAGCTTTGGATGTTCAAGGACAGATCCAAGCCGATCATATCTGCATTTTCCAATATTCCCAGAATCGGCCATCTCAGTCCCGGTCCGTAGCGAAGCGCTTCATCAACAGTCGCCGCGTCGGCAATGCCATGCTCCACTATGGATAGTGCTTCCCTCCAGATGGCATGCTGGAGCCTGTTGGCAATAAAGCCCGGTACGTCCTTCATGCATTTCACCGGTTTTTTCCCGATTTTCTTCATATAGTCATAGGTGGTTTCCATCGTCTCATCGCTGGTTTCGTCGCCCTTGACTACTTCCACCAAGGGAATCAGGTATGGCGGGTTCCAAAAATGGGCGCCAATGACCCTGCTCTTATCCTTACATTTGGACGCGATTTCTGTAATGCTCATCACAGAGGTATTCGTTGCCAGGATACAAGTTGGCTTGCATAGTGGCTCGATGTCCTTGAACAGATCCTGCTTTATTTCCATCACTTCTGGTACACACTCGATGACCAGGTCTGCATCCCTGCAAGCCTCCTCCATGTTGTCGGTGAACGTGATGCGGCTCAAGATTTCACCCGCCTTTTCCTCCGTCATTGCCTCTCTGGCAATCATGATATCAAGATTTGCCCGGATATCCTTAAGGGGATCTACCTTCACGCTGCGGGATCTCAGAATAACCTTTGTATCTTTGTCAAGGGCAAACACCTGAGCCAGGCCGCTTCCCAT
>JAAXUP010000100.1 GCA_013335935.1 Eubacteriaceae bacterium
TGGCGTCATAGATGCAGCCATATTTGATGACCTCAGCCATCCCGTCAGAGAATATCCGCTCAGGAAGCGTCTTTAAAACCCCTGGGTCTGTCAAAACCAGCCTGGGTTGGTAGAAGCTTCCCACAAGGTTTTTTCCCTTGCTTAAATTTACGCCAACCTTGCCGCCTATGCTGGAATCCACTTGAGACAGCAATGTCGTCGGTATTTGAATAAAATCGATGCCTCTTAAATAGGTTGAAGCACAAAATCCGGCAAGATCGCCTACTACACCGCCGCCGAGAGCCACCACAAGGTCTCCCCGGGTCATGTTGTAGTCAGAGAAATGATGATAAATCCCTTCAGCAGAAGCAAGATTCTTACTATTCTCTCCAGCCTTGATTATGATCTCATGCACTTTGCATCCCATGGAGCTGATTTGCCTGGAAATTTGCCTGAGATAATGAACCGATACATTATCGTCTGTAACGATTGCGACTTTTTCATATCTGAAGAAGAAATCTTTATAGGTGTTCAGTTTGACGGTTATCCCTTTTTGGATATTTATCGAATACGTTAAGTCTCTATGCATTTCAACATTCAGAATACCCATATACGCAACCTCCATAAATGTTTTAATAATTATTATATCATTGTACCTCTTAAATTGTAAATCCTAAATTCCCTTATCTGATTTCCTTATCTCTCTTCCCTGAAATATGCCCGTCCAAGAGAAGCTGGCGCTTTGTTCTCACGGCTTCTTTTTATGGACATCAAAATCAGCACCGCGATGGTTGCAAGGTAAGGAAGCATGTCAATGATGTAGATGGGAATGGGAATACTGAATTTCTGGAGTCTGAAGCCGATGATATCCAGACCGCCAAAGAAATATGCGCCAACCACAGCCCTGTAAGGATTCCACGTAGCGAATATTACCAGCGCGACTGCGATCCAGCCTTTACCCGCAGTGATATTTTCCTGCCACACAGGAATATAGACCAAGGACAGAAATGCTCCTCCCAGTCCAGAGAGTGCGCCCCCCAGGAGAATGTAAAAGTATTTGTACCCGGCAACATTGATGCCGCTTGCATCTGCTGCGGCTGGATTTTCCCCTACCATGCGAAGATTTAATCCGTACTTTGTTTTATAGAGGAGAATCCCCAGGACGATAACCGTAAAATAAGAAAAATATACAAAGACGCTCTGCTTAAAAAATATATCACCCAAAAACGGAATTTGACTGAACAGAGGAAAGGGTGTCTTAGCATAAAAGGCGGTGATGTTATCCGCCAGTTTAAGACCAACCATGCTGTTTCCAACAAAGCTGGCATAACCTGCCCCAAAAATCGTTAGCGTCAGACCTGTAACCTCCTGGTTTGTCTTCAATGTCACCGTCAAAAATGCATAAATCAGTGCTCCCGCAGCTCCCGCAAGAGCAGCGGCTATTACAGCCAGAATTGGATTTCCGGTATTATAACCCACAATAAATCCTGTTACAGCACCCATCATCATCATGCCTTCAAGACCCAAATTGAGGTTGCCCACTTTCTGGGAAAAAATTTCCCCTACAGTCGCGAATAGAAGCGGCGTACCGGCCTGAACTGTGGCGCTTAAAAACGATATGATCATGCTCATGCTTCCACTTCTCCTTTTGCCTTGAATTTCAATACTACCTTATACCTGATGACGAACTCGCTGGCTAACACAAAAAACAAAATGAGGGATTGCAGGATTTCTGCGGCCGAGGAAGGTATTTGATAGGCTGTCTGAATATATGAGCCCCCCTGCTGCAGCATGGCAAAAAGAAATGAGACGATTCCCACCACAATAGGATTAAGTCCTGACAACCACGCAGTTATGATTGCCGTAAATCCAACGCCTCCTGACAAGTCCACTGAGAGTGTTCCACTAATGCCTGAAGCCTGGATCATACCCACCAGCCCACAGATCCCTCCACTAATGAACATGGTTTTAAGGATCGCTTTTTTTATATCTATTCCCGCATATCTGGCTGTATTTTCACTTTCGCCGATAACTGATATTTCATAGCCTGTCTTCGTATGGCTCAAAAACATGTAAACAAGATAGATAAAGATAAGGCTGATGATCCATCCGATGTGGATGCCAAATAATTTCGGGATCAGGGCATTCTCCGTGAAACTCGCGATCTTTGGAAAACCCATGGCATTAGGGTCTTTCCACAGACTGTATTGAAGGTAGGTAACCCATTTGATTGCCACATAATTGAGCATCAAGGTGAACAATGTTTCATTTGTTCCAAATTTCGATTTGAACCATGCCGGGATCAAAAGCCAGATGCCGCCCATTACCATGGCAGCTACAGCCATAACGATAAGGAGTATGGGTTTCGGAAGATCTGAAAAATTCAGGGCGAAGTAACTTGCCGCAAATGCTCCCATATAAATCTGTCCTTCAGCACCAATATTCCAAAACTTCATTTTAAAAGCGATCATTACCCCAAGGGAGGTCAAAAGCAAAGGAATTGTCGTATTGATGGTTTCTCTGAATCTAAAAAACGATCCCAAACCTCCATTTATCATTGATCCATAGATCACAAAAGGATTCTGTCCAAGGATAAGAAGGAAAATCCCACCAAACACCAGAGCACCGGCAACTGCCGCCAGTCTGACCAATAAGATTCTGTTGCCTGTAAGCTCACTTCTTTTCGCTATTCTCATGATTTCATCTCCCCGCTGTAGGCACCTGACATCATAAGTCCCAGCGTTTCCTTATCTGCTTCTTTTGTATTTACGATACCTGTGACCCTGCCATTGTAAAGCACCATGATCCTGTCACATAGTTCCAGAAGCACATCGAGATCTTCCCCTACATACAGTATGGCCACATTTTTTTTCTTTTGTTCATTTAAAAGGTCATACACCAGATAGGATGACCCAATATCCAGACCCCTTGTTGGATATGCTGTGATAATAACATGAGGGTTGGAAGCAATTTCTCTTCCCAAAAGTACCTTCTGGATATTGCCTCCTGATAATAGCCTTACAGGATGGGCGTCTGTGCTGGGCGTCATGATATTGAGCTTTTCTACGATCCTGCCCGCTTTCTCCTTGGAAGGCTTTCTGCTGATCAGCATCCCTTCCTGCTTCTGGTAATCCTTGAGAAGAATGTTATCCACAATGTTCATGGAGGCCACCAGACCCATCCCCAGCCTGTCTTCAGGAACAAAGCTCATGCTTATTCCCATTTTTATGATGTCACTTGGATTTTTTCCGAGAATACTGGTGCCTTCATAAATGATATCTCCTTTGCTGACAGGGTAAAGGCCAGCAAGGACTTCACAAAGTTCTTTTTGTCCACTTCCTGCGATTCCTGCCACACCAAGAATTTCTCCTGAATACATACTGAAATCTATATTATCCAGCGCTTTTGTCTTATCGTTTTTCAGCGCCGTCAACTTATTCATCTTAAGAATTTCTTTCATTTCTCCTAATGGAGGTCTTTCTATGGACAAATCAACGGCTTTACCAACCATCATCTGCGTCAGGTCAGAAGCATTTGTGTCATCTTTTCTGACGGTATCGATATATTGTCCTTTTCGAAGAACAGTAACCACATCGCTGATTTCCATGACTTCATTTAATTTATGTGTGATGATGACCACCGCACAACCAAGAAGAGTCATGTTTCTGATGATATCAAACAGTTTGTCTGTCTCCTGAGGGGTTAAAACCGCTGTGGGTTCATCCAGGATAAGGATATCCGCACCTCGGTACAGTACTTTAAGTATTTCAACCCTTTGTTTTTCAGCAACTGACATATCATATATTTTTTTATCCGGATCTATTTCAAGGCCGTATTTTTGCGATACTTCCCTAATTTTCTCAGTTAATTTATTTTGATTGATGAAAATATTTCTGTCGAATCCTGCAATGATGTTCTCCTTTGCCGTGAGCACATCCACCAGCTTAAAATGCTGATGAATCATTCCGATTCCAAGATCAATGGCAACTTTTGGAGAATTCAACCTAACTTCTTTTCCTTTGATAAAGATCTTGCCTTCATCAGGCGCGTAAATCCCAGAGAGGATATTCATCAAAGAACTTTTTCCTGCTCCGTTTTCTCCTAGAAGCGAGTGAACTTTACCTTTTTCCAGTTTCAGATTGACACTGTCAAGGGCTTGGACGCTTCCAAAAACTTTTGAAATATTCTGCATTTCAACCATGATTTCATTCATATTTATCACCTTTGTCAATTAAAGGGACAAGGAATTCCTTGCCCCTTTATCATATTTACATTAATCTTACCTTTATTAATTGCTTGCAGGAATTGTTCCAACGACGCCTTCTACAAACCAGTCAAAAGACAGCATGTCCTGATCCAGCATTTTATCACCTTCTTTAACAACAACCTCTCCTGTTTGGTTCTTTATAGGCCCTGTGAAAACATCCCATTCTTTGGAGATGATCTTCTTTTGTGCTTCATCGACTTTAGCCTGTGCTCCTTCTGGTGCCAAGGCAGTGAGCGTGTCAAGACCGACGATTTCTTCGTCCATTCCACCCCAATAAGGTGTATTCGTCCATGTGCCGTCAATAACTTCCTGTACGGCTTTCACATAATAAATTCCCCAGTTCCAAAGGGGAGCTGTCAGATAGGCTTTTGGAACCGCTTTTGAGGCATTTGTGTTATAGCCGATGGAAAAAGCTCCCGCTTCTTCTGCAGCTACCATGGTGGCTGTTGAATCCTGGTGCTGTGCTGTAACGTCACAACCTTCAGCTAAAAGCGCTTCTGCAGCTGCTTTTTCACTTGCAGGATCATACCAGGTATTTGTCCATCTTACAAGGACCTGTACCTCCGGATTAACTGATTTTGCGCCTAACGTAAATGCATTGATCCCTCGGATAACTTCCGGGATCGGGAATGCTGCAACATAGGCAATTTTATTACTTTGTGTTTTCATTCCTGCTACAATACCTGAAAGGTATCTTGCCTGATACATTCTCCCGAAATAATTTGTTACATTTTCAGCTGTCTGATAGCCTGAACAGTGAGCAAATTTCACTTCAGGAAACTCTTTTGCAGCTTCCATGACGCCATCCATATGGCCAAAGCTGGTTGCAAAAATAATCGTTGCTCCCTGATCTACCATTTCTCGTATGGCTTTAACCACTTCGCCTTTGTCTTCAGGCACATTTTCCTTATAGATCGTTTTGACCTTGGTGCCTAGTTTCTCTTCCATGTATTTTCTTCCGTTGTCGTGGGCAGTGGTGTAACCGCCATCATTTACAGGTCCGACGTAAATAAAACCTGCAGTAACCGTTTTTTCTGTATCGCCATTTCCAGTGTTTGAAGAGCAGCCCAATATTGTGGCGGAAACCATAATAAGGACCAGAAGCAGAATACTAACTTTTTTCATTTTTTTCCCCCTATGTTTTTACTTTTGCCTCGAGCACAGCGTCTTTGACGCCCGTAGACGTACATTTTTTAATATTTAAGCATAAATATTCGACATAATTATTATATTGGTTTTCACATTCAATATCAATAGATTTTACTCTCTCCAGGGGCTATTTCTTCCTGAATTCAAAGGTTGCAAGGGTGATGCCCCGATTGATCCCGGAGACTACCGCCATCAGACCCGCTCTTGATAATATCCCCTTCATTTTTCCGTTGTACATATAGACTCCTGTTATATTTCTGAACTCCTCTATCCTTACTTTATCTTCTGTAAATACAGGGAGTTTACTCATATAGGGGGAGCAGTATTCCTGAACAAGATAGTCCGAATTTTTATTTTCCATGACCATTTCTTTCCAACGTTCCTGAGTCCAGTCCAACCCTGCATATACTCCCTTGGAGCCATAAAGATCAATGGGTTTGATGATCCATTTGTCTTTGTTTTCAATGATTTCTTGAATATCCACATATGCATCATCAAGTTCTCGTGTGAGAGGAATATGATCTTTAATAAATTGCTTTTCTTTATCACTTAAGAAATGTAAGGTTTCTTCCATGTTAAATATTTTAAAAATAATTTTATTATGAACGATTTGCGTTTTCATTGGACCAATGATGCAAGTTTCTCCGCTTAAGGCGCCCTTAATAAATTCAGGGATCAATTCCAGTTTCGACATGATCTCCGTGGTAACCGCCCTTCTGTAAATAATGTCTATAGGTTTCCCTTCAAATTCGAAGCGACTCTCCTTGAAAACCAGGTCCCGTATGTCTGCAATGAAGGCTTTGATCCCACGGGCTTCCATGTGGGCTTTGAACACTTCAAATTCCTCCACGGTACCTCTATCTAAAAAATCGACGATTCCAACGGTTGGATTCTCTTCTCTGAAAAATTTTGAACCTTTGTAAATAACCAGAAGTTCATCGATCCAGGACTCGATTAATTCGAAGTCCCTGAAAAGATATTCCTTTTCCAGTTCATGATAAAGCCTTGTATCTTTTTGAATTCTGACAAGTTCTTTGTCTTCATTCATGGCTGACGTGCCATCCGTGTTGAATTCGCAAAATTTAAAATTCCCTGTCTCTTCATTATAAAAGAAATCCAAACGGCACATTGGAAGCAGCGTTTCATATCCATGTTCCGCCAAGATCAGTTTTTCCAGGATTTCAGGAAATGGGAAAAGAGCTCTATAAGTCGGATCCGCCAGATATCTTCTCATGACTTTATGAATAATTTCCATTATGGTTTGTGTTAGCTCATCAAATTTCCTGATATCCTCCTGAGAAAAAAGTTTTGGCAGATAAGAAAATTCAATCGGCTCACCTAAATAGATGGCCGATGATTTTTGAACAGCATTCTTCATTTTATAATTATCTTTAATGTATTCGTCTTCTGAGCTTGTGATAATTTCAATACCCTTTTCGTTTATATGCAAGGTTTGATTTCCTCCTTCAATATCAAATTCATATTGTCTATATTGAACGCATCAAAATTTCCGGTTCCTGGCTTTGCTGCATCATAACCCTCAGCCGAAATTTCCGATTTTATTTTTAACGAAA
>JAAXUP010000201.1 GCA_013335935.1 Eubacteriaceae bacterium
CCTGTATGCCAGGCATACAGGCAGGCGGAGTCTAAGGATGTATTTTCATTTTTTTATTCAGAATCCTTAACTAAACGACATTTATACATGAATCAAAAAACCTTCGAAACCGTTTCACAAAAGTCCATGTTCTTTAAGCTCGAAGATTAATTCCGTGATATTAGCCTTTCCTGATTTATGAATAATGTTTCTGCGATGCGTTTTGATAGTCAGCGGGCTCAAAAATAATTTTTCAGCTACCTGTTCAGTGCTATAGCCCTTTTCAATCAATTGAAGGATATCAAATTCACGTTTTGAGAATCCATTTGTTATCTGTAATAATTCTTTGTCAGGATATCTGAAATTTGACATATCCTCACCCAGATAGTAATGAAAACCATATTTATGTTTTTTACACCAGTCGATATTGGTGTGGATTTTTAAAACAAAAACTGATTTATAGGGAACCTCACTGTAATAGAGGAAAAACTGCGACAATACATTAATATATTTTCCTTTGGCATTTTTTACCTGGAAACTGGTTGAAAATAATATGTGTCCTTTTTCTGCTAAAAAAAAGTTATGTGCAGTTTTCGTTAAAACATTCTTATAAAGAATATTTCTTTTCATCTCATCAGGGTGTAATGCCTGATAAAATTTGAGAGGACTCAGGTCGTCTGGCTGGACGCCAAGCATGTCAAGGCTTCTTTTACTCGTATAAAGAATTTTAAAGAGGATCAGATCACCAAAATAAAAAAACTGATCATTCCGTTCCATGGTTTCCTCAGCCTCAATCATCAGTGGATCATTCGGATCAATACCAGTAAATGCTCCCGGGCCATAAGCGTCCATGAGCTGAAAAAATATTGTATAATCCGGAGGAGTATGTTTCATGCAGCAATTAATTATTTTAACAAGTAGAAAAAGAAAAAGCTAAATAAAAAGTTCAAAAAGCACAAAAAGCAAAGAAATTTTGCTCAGACTGATAAATTAATGTTAAAAACAAGACTGAAGATCAAAGGCCATTTTAACAATAATTAAAATGGCAACTTATAATGTAATAAACTAATGTTGGGAAAATTTTGGTATACTTGTTTTCTAACAATGATTATTTCCATTAGAAAGAAAAACCTTAGTTTAAAAGTTTGGTTAAAAGTAAAATAAAATTGCACATAAATTACCTCCAAATGAGTATAATTTTAGTAGATACAAATACTTAATTTTGTTTTTGTATAAATGGGTTCAGGCACAGGTGTTTATTCCAAACTATTGTATTTTAAGTGAAAAATCGATAAATTTGGACAAAAAAGCCAAATGCCTATTGAGTTAATGAATGACCGAAGAGCATTGCCAGAGTAAAACATTGAAGCAGAGTTAAGTAAAAAATTGTTGACAAACACCTTGATTGTATAGATGTCATTTTTACTTAAGGGAAATGGGATACAAATCACTTTTATAAACATGACAATTATGCATTCCATCTAATTTCGAAGAGGAACAAACTTTTTATCAAATGACTTCTTGTTAATGCCCTAAAAATGTAAAATATATGAAATTCCTTTCTCAATTTATTGCAATTGCTTTGTTGCTGCTCTTTGCAGAGGCGAAAGCCCAGACAGGGGTAACGCAGAACCAGACCACAGCCAAACGGCCCAACATCGTTATCATTCTTGCCGACGACATGGGCTATTCGGATATTGGGATGTTTGGCAGCGAGATTAAAACACCCAATTTAGATGGCATCGCAAAAGCCGGTGTTCGTTTTACAAATTTCTACACACATGCCAGTTGCTCCCCTACAAGGTCTATGTTATTGTCGGGGCAGGATACGCACCTCAATGGTTTGGGTGCCATGGATGAGTGGACCGCCCCCAACCAGAAGGGCAAAGAAGGGTACGAAGGGCATCTGAGCACCAACCTGGTAACCTTGCCCCAGTTGATGAAAGATGCAGGATACCACACCTATATGGTTGGCAAGTGGCACCTGGGTAAAGCACCTGACAAGATTCCGGCCGCCCGTGGCTTTGAAAGGGATTTTACCCTCCTTGATGGCATGGGTAGCTATTGGGACATGACCAATATGACAGCACTCAATCCTACTTCAGTGTTTACAGAAGATGGAAAATACCTGACCAAACTTCCTAAAAACTATTATGCCACGGAAACATATACGGATAAGCTGATAAATTTTATTGATGAGGGGAAAAAAGATGGTAAACCCTTCTTCGCCTATGTGTCTCATCAGGCGCCTCACGATCCATACCACCTGCCCAAAGATTGGAGAAACCGCCATGTGGGTGAGTATGACAAAGGTTGGGACATAGTAAGACAAGAACGCCTTAAGAGGCAAAAGGAACTCGGCATAATGCCGGAAAATACCCAACTCGCCGAAAGGATGTGGTACGTTCCCGATTACTCCATTCTGGCACCTGCAGCCAGGGCCCTGGTTGGGAAGAAAATGGAACTCTATGCCGGTTTAGTTGAAAACCTGGATTATCATATTGGAAGGTTAATTGACCATCTGAAAGAAATCGGAGAGTATGAAAACACCATCTTTATAGTATTTGGTGACAACGGTGCGGAAGGCACCGACCTTGGCGCTATGATAGGCGGCACACCCG
>JAAXUP010000202.1 GCA_013335935.1 Eubacteriaceae bacterium
TCATCAAGAGTTCACACATGCTATCGACATCGAGCAGTGGTATATTGTGGGAATTATAATCATCTTTCAGCGACACCTCCTCGCATCCTTCGCTGAAATACGCGGCATAGTTCAGGTCGCGGTTGTCGGCGGGAACTCGATAATAATCGCCAAGATCCTCAGCAACAGCAAGTTCTTCGCGAGTCAGAAGGCTTTCATAGAGTTTTTCACCGTGCCGAGTTCCTATGATGGTAACTGGAACATCGCTATTCATGAGCTTTTTAAGCGCAAGTGCAAGTGTTTCGATAGTGGCGCTCGGAGCCTTTTGCACGAACGTGTCACCGGGATTTCCGTTGGTAAAGGCATAGAGCACAAGATCAACGGCATCGTCAATGCTCATCATGAAACGGGTCATGTTTGGATCGGTAACCGTCAGTGGGCGACCATCCTGAAGGTACTTGAGGAACAGAGGAATAACCGACCCTCTGCTTGCCATGACATTGCCGTAGCGCGTAACGTTAATAACAGTACGCTCTCCTGAAACGCGAGACTGTGCAACAGCAACCTTTTCCATCATTGCCTTTGAAATGCCCATGGCGTTGATTGGATAGACAGCCTTGTCAGTACTGAGCACAATAACCCGGCTCACACAAGCAGCGGTTGCCTGAGTAAGCACATTATGCGTGCCGATTGCGTTGGTACGCAACGCCTCGATAGGGAAAAACTCACATGAGGGAACCTGCTTCAATGCCGCAGCATGGAATACATAATCAACTCCATCCATCGCATCTCGAACGCTATCGGCGTTGCGTACATCACCAATGTAGAATTTGAGCTTTGAATTAGCATACTCCTTGCGCATGTCATCCTGCTTCTTCTCATCGCGGCTGAATACGCGAATTTCAGCAATGTCTGTTGCAAGAAATCTGCTAAGAACTGCGTTACCGAATGTGCCAGTGCCACCGGTTATGAGGAGGGTTTTGTTTTTGAACATATATTATATTTTTTTGCAGCATCAGCAATTATTCTCTCGAACTTCATTCTTCCTTGAAAAATATCATGATTTCTTAAAGCTACATTTCGTGCCCTATTTATTTGAGCTTCCACAACGGAACCCCCTAATAACACAAATCGCACCTTTTCTTCTATCTTACTTATATTTTTTTCATTTACTACAAAAGCCCATTTTTCTTGAGATGCATATTCTATAGTCCCACTATATTTTGGTCCATAAACTAAAATGGGCTTACCACTCATCATATATAAGTGTGATTTTGTAGATATAGAATATTCTAACCAACTTCGATCAACATTGAAAGATTCTGGCAAAAACAGCAATGATGCCTTTTTCAATATTTTTGGCAACTCATCATGTCTTGGCAATTCCTGGTATGTAATTTCGTCGGCTTTAATTAGTTCTTCTGGCATATCCACTGGAATTCCGTTCGTATAAATTCTGATAAATACTTTGCCTTTTAACATCTTAATACTTCTTACCGCCTTCAGTAAATCCTGAATTGCCTCATATCTTCTTAAACTCAATAATCCAGTATAAATAATAGTAAAATCATTTTGAACACAATTTTTAACAACATCGAATCTATTAATATCATCAAGATGGTAAGTATTTTCAAATTCGATATTATATCGCCGCCTGTATTCGTCTGTCATTTTTTTGCCAAATGACATTCTTGCTTCTGAGTTCGTTATAAGCTCTCTTGCTTTTTTTTTAATTAAATATGATACTGGTGAATTTTTATACCTTTCATTTGGCCAATCATCTGTTGTCTGAAAACAAATCGGCAAATCATATTTTTTTGATATTAAAAGAGGCAATACAGTAAAACTCAAAGAATATCCCTGACAATATATTATATCTGGCTTAAAATCCTCAATAAATTTTTTCATACTTTCCGAAAGCCTAACTGCAAAAATCACCTCCCAAAAACCGGAATTAACAATAGCACCGCTTATATATACTTTTATCTTTCTCAAAATATTTTTAAATATACTATCCGTATATCCTTTCTGACTATATGAGATTGCATCAGATACACTATTATGTTTTGAGTACTTAAATATATATTTTCTCAAAACAAAGAACAACTTACCATATCGTCGATCACAATCACTTATTTTGAAATAACTACAACAATAATCTCCACAACCATTAGGTTCCGCTGTTGAATGTATTTGTGCTAATTTATTTTTTGGCCAACCTCCAAATTGAGTCCTTATTAAAAGATTACAACCATCATCGGCCTTTATTTTTGTACTGTAAACCAATAATACCTTACTATAGATAATGCTATCTGAATTCATAATTATTTAATTACAACGCAATCGTTTTGAAACATTTTCTAAAAATAGATATCAGAAATACGTTTTAAGAATATCACCTACCCCTGAATATGATAGCATAACAACATAACTTTTAAGTGCACCTCGAAAAAGAGGGATTTGAAATATTCTTCGGTTCTTCGCAGAATTTCGTGGAAAGAAGGTGAGTAACAGGTAACTTGGCGTAATTGTAAACCTTGTCGAACCTTCTCGCTGAAATCTCCCATGCAGAGTCTGTCACACCACTACCACCAACTCATAGGCCTTCC
>JAAXUP010000034.1 GCA_013335935.1 Eubacteriaceae bacterium
TTGAAAAATGTCTTTATATCTCTGAGAGGATTTCCGGAGATGAAACCTTTTCAAATTCCCTGGCTTATTCCCTGGCCATAGAAAACATTGCTGGAATCATTGTGCCGGATAGGGCACAGTACACAAGAGTGGTTTTTGCTGAATTAGAAAGACTGACCAGTCATCTTGGGGATTTGGCGGGGATTTGTCTTGATGTTGCCTACGGTTTTGCAGCCTTTCAGTTCAGGATGTTGCGAGGCTGGACTTACCAGATCGCAGATGAACTTTGTGGGATGAGATTCTTGCGAAGTGTCAACAAAATTGGAGGAGTGAGAAAAGATTTTATCGCAGGAAAAGAAAAGAGCATCACGGACAAACTCCTTAAAATCTTAAAGGAATTGAAAGAAACAGAAATCATCCTGAAAGGCAACAGTGTTTTCATGGACAGGGTGGAAAACACAGGAATTCTTGAACATAGGATCGCTGCGGATCTAAATGCCACCGGTCCTGGGGGAAGAGGCTCAGGAATCCGTTATGATGTGAGAAAGGCTTTCCCTTATGCAGCTTATGGAAAACTTGAATTTATCGTACCGGAGCACAACAATGGAGACGTCAACTGCAGGATGAACACAAAAATCGAGGAATGTATGGAATCCATTGGTCTGATACTAAAAGCGATTGGTACCATGTCCTCTGGGAAGATCATCGAACCGATGGATTCCCTGAAACCCTATGAGTCCGGATATGCCATGACCGAATCACCCAGAGGTGAAAACATTCATTGGGTCATGACAGGAGAAAATAATACGATTTTCAGATACAAGATAAGGACACCCTCATTTTGCCTTTGGCCGGCGCTTTGCCATGCGGTGAGGGGCAATATTGTGCCTGATTTTCCCCTGATCAATAAAAGTTTTAATTTGTCTTATGCCGGTAATGATTTGTGAGAGGGGTGAAATGATTGTTTAAAACCGTTAAGAAAATTATAGAATATAAAATACTGACCCAAAACTATCCAGCGGAAAAAGCGGATTCAAGCCTTTTCATTGGCAGACCGCAGATTGATAAGGCGCTGTGCACAAAGTGTGGGGAATGCGTACGCAGATGCCCTACAAACGCTATTGTCATGACTCATGCAAAAGATGATATCGGGATCAACTATGACGAATGCATAACCTGTACCTTGTGTGAAGAGGTTTGCCCTGCAGGTGCGATCAAAATGACCAATGAAGTTGAGTGTGCAGAAAAAATCAGAAATAATCTTAGAATGAGCACTCTGGTTGTTGAAGATTCCGTTATTTTGGATCGATCTCATGAAGAAACCTGCAGACAGCTGGAGTTGAAAACAAAGAAAATATTCGGCAGGAGCCTTCAAATCAGGGAAGTGGATGCAGGTTCCTGCAATGGATGCGACTATGAAATAAATGCCTTAAATAATCCTTTCAATGATATTGAAAGACTGGGCATTCATTTTGTGGCTTCCCCCAGGCATGCAGATATGCTTTTAGTTACAGGGACAGCCACCCGAAATATGCAGCAGGCTTTACTAAAGACCTACCAGGCCACGCCTGAGCCTAAACTCGTTGTGGCAGTGGGTGCATGTGCCTGCAGCGGTGGAATATTTAAAGATCTGTATGCCACGGAAAATGGGATCGATTCCCTGGTTCCGGTGGATGTTTATATTCCCGGGTGTCCCCCAAGACCCCAGGCGCTGATCTACGGAATACTCAAGGCTTTAGACCGGATAAAGTAATTATTTCAGTTACATTGCAACAAGGTTATAAACAATATTGACATGGGATATTGACTAATATATAATATTAGTTGTTGTTGATTACCCGCTACGAAAACAAATACTTATCTGTTACATTTTTGTAGTAGAGGGGAGGGTGGAAAATGTCGGAAGTAAAAATTAAAGATGGCGAGTCATTGGAAAATGCGCTTCGAAGATTTAAAAAGAAAACTGCCAGAGCTGGAGTAATGTCCGAGATCAGAAAGAGAGAACATTACGAAAAGCCAAGTGTTAAAAGGAAAAAGAAATCAGAGGCAGCCAGAAAGAGAAATAAAAAAGTAAGATAAGGGGTGATCACATGTCACTCAAAGAAAAGTTGATGGCGGATCTTAAGACCTCCATGAAAGAAAAAGACACTATTAGAAAATCTACCATCACTATGGTAAGGGCTGCAATACTTCAAAATGAGAAAGACAACAGGGTAGTTCTGGATGATGAAGATATTTTAGGTGTGATTTCGAAGCAAGTGAAACAACGCAAAGATTCATTTGCCGAATTTGAAAAAGCACAAAGAGAAGACCTGATGGAACAGACGAGCAAAGAAATAGACATTTTGATGGAATACCTCCCAAAACAATTATCAGAAGATGAATTACGAGTTATCGTATCAGAAGCTATTAATAAAGTGGGTGCAACATCACTGAAAGACATGGGTAAAATCATGGCCGCAGTAATGCCGGAAGTAAAAGGCAAAGCTGACGGAGGATCAATAAACAAACTAGTTAAAGAGTTCCTCAACTAAAAATAAAAAGTTATTGGTTAAAATCTCCGAACATAATGATGTTCGGAGATTTTTATTGTACGCCCAGCATGTGCGCGTAGCGGGCATTGAAAATGTAATGTTCCTCCCTTGGACAAACGAAACGTCCCCGTGTATTTTGGACAAACGAAACGTCCCCGTGTACTTGGAAGTTAACAGTGCTAAACAGAATTGTAGAATATTCAACACGGGTATGTTATTATAATTCTAACAGACTTAATAAGGGGGATAACATTTGGAATTAATCAATGAAAAAGTTATTGAAGTAAACGATACTGAAAAAATCATGAAAATCTTCGGAAAATTTGATGAAAATGTCAAGGAAATCGAAAAGAAATTTAATGTGCGTCTCCTTGCCAGGGAAAGCAATATCAAAATTATCGGAGAAGAAAATAATATAGAAAAAGCTGAGCTGACCATCGTCAAGCTTATGGATCTTATAAGCAGCAATATTGCCTTAGACGCTCAAAACCTTAATTATGTCATCGAATCGGTGGAAAAAGGCGAGTCTGAAGGTTTGGAATCATTGAAGGAAATAGTTTGTTACACGGCAAGAGGGAAAAAGATACTGCCGAAAACCCTTGGACAAAAAAGTTACATCCAGGCAATAGAAAAAAATGAGATCGTATTTGGGATCGGTCCTGCGGGCACAGGGAAAACCTATCTTGCCATGGCCATGGCGGTAAAAGCCTTGAGAAGGGAAGAAGTCAGCCGGATAATCCTTACAAGGCCTGCTGTTGAGGCTGGTGAGAAGCTTGGCTTTTTACCGGGGGATCTCCAGGAAAAAGTAGATCCTTATCTACGACCTCTTTACGATGCGCTCCACGATATTCTTGGACCGGAAGCCTGTCTTAAGTATCGGGAAAAAGGACTTATCGAAGTCGCCCCCCTTGCCTATATGCGAGGAAGGACCTTAGATGATTCCTTCATAATACTTGATGAAGCCCAAAATACCACACCTGAGCAGATGAAAATGTTTCTCACAAGACTGGGTTTTGGTTCAAAAGCGATCATAACCGGAGATGTCACTCAGATCGATCTTCCCACCGGCAAGGACTCAGGATTAATCAGGGTCACTAAGATCCTTAAAGATATTGAAGGCATCGAATTCATTTACCTTACCCAAAGAGATGTGGTAAGGCATAAACTGGTACAAAGGATCATAAGAGCCTATGAAGCTTATGAAGATAAGCTATCAAAACCAAAGATAAGTGGTGATTACGATAAAATCCAAGATTAATTTAAGCATCCAACTGATCGTAGCATTGATCGGATTTATCGTCGTCTATTCCGTTCTTGTTGTGACGACACTTCCGCCAAATTACGATTACCAGGTAGGAGATCTAGCCAAGGAAAATATCATTGCGCCTCATCGAATCGTAGATGAAAAATTAACCGAGAAAAAGCGGGATGAAGCTTCAGCTGGAATCGAAGAAGTATACAGATATATTCCAGGGACTTCTATTGAAGCGAAAGAAAATGCAGCCTGGTTATTTGGGCGAATCATAGAACTTTCGACAATATCCGATGAAATTATAACAGAAATCAACAACAAGATGGACACTGAAATTTCGAAGGAAATCATGGATACTCTTTTGGCCATTGACATTTCACAAAGAGCTAATTTGAAAGAAAGCATGATTACCGTCATAGACAAGCTTTATTATTCCGATGTGAGCATGCAAAATCTGGAAAGCAAGAAAAATGAAGCAAGGGCACTGTTCGATTCCATGGATTTTAGCCCCGTTGCCAAGGATGCTGCTTTTGAAATCACCGCTCAACTGATAAAGCCTAACATGATACTGGATGTGGAAAGTACCCGGAAGGCTGTGGAGGATGCAAGAAGCCGAATACCTTTGATCGCTTATGATGCAGGGGATATTGTCGTTTCTAAAGATGAGATTCTCACGTCTGATACGATCAACCTCCTGATTGAAAATAAAATGATGAGGGATACCTACCTGAATGATCCTTATCTTATTCTGGGGGTACTGGTGCTCCTGTCCTGCATTGTTGGAATCTATTATATGTATCTCAGGGCGTTTTACAATAAACTTGTCATTAAGGACCAAAAAAGAACGATGATCCTTGTGATCTTGTTTTCGTTGATGATTCTCATCGCCATCCCAGTGAGCGGGTTTTCCGCCTATATGATACCGGTGAGTCTTCTGACCATGACTATCGCTCTTTTGACAGAAAAAAGGCTGGCCATAACCTCAACGATTTTCTACGTGATGATACTCGCCTTCAGCATCGATTTAAGTGTGATCCATATCATCCTGTTTCTTATGAATGGTTATATTGCCGCTATTGGGATGATGAAAATCAGCAAAAGAGGAGACATTATGAAAACTGGCTTATTGACGGCCGTATTCAATGTTCTCCTGATCGGCTCCTACAATTTGATCATACACAATTTTGCTTTGAGCGGTATCAAGGATATGATGTATGGTTTCTCAAACGGAATCATTTCAGCGGTACTTACCATTGGAACGCTGGTGATTTGGGAGTGGGCTTTTGATATTTCTACACCCATCATGCTTGTAGAACTGGCGAATCCCAATAATCCCCTTCTTAAAAAACTGATGACTAACGCACCGGGAACCTACCACCATAGTATAATCGTTGGTAATCTTGCGGAAAGCGCTGCAGAAAATATTGGGGCGAATGCCCTTTTGGTCAGAGTTGGCGCTTATTACCACGATGTGGGCAAAAGCTTGGCTCCAGTGTATTTCACTGAAAACCAGGTTGGAGAGGTGAATCCTCATGATTATATTTCACCTCAAAAAAGTGTCCAGATCATAAAGAATCACGTGACAAAAGGCTACGAAATGGCAAAAGAGCATAAAATCCCATCTGAGGTAAGAAATTTTATCCTGACCCACCATGGCGCAAGCACAATTGAATATTTCTACCATAAGGCAACGGAAGGGAATGGAAATGTCGACAAGAATGACTTCAAATATGAAGCCATAAATCCTGAGACCAAGGAAGAAGGAATTTTGACCTTGGCTGATTCGGTGGAAGCTGCAGTAAGAAGCATAAGGGATATCACAAAAGAAAAAATCGCTGAACGGGTTGAAAAGATTTTTGAAAAAAAAATCGCGGAAGGTGTACTTGATAATTGCGAGCTCAGTTTAAAGGATCTAGGAATTATCAAAGGAACCTTTATAAAAATTTTAAACAGTGTCTACCACGAAAGGGTAGAATATCCGGATATTGATAAAAGCAAAGGGTGATCAGCATGGATATTTATATTGAAAATAGAAGTGAAGAAGAAGTAAATGAAGACATAATCAAGAAAATGGAAGATACGGTGAAGGCTGCAGTGGACACAGAGGGCTTCGGGATGGACTTTGAGGTCAGCATATCCATCGTTTCAGATGATGAAATCAAAAGCCTGAACAGCGAATACCGGAATATGGACAAGGTCACAGATGTGCTGTCCTTCCCCATGTACGATGAGGGAGATCCTGAACCAGTGCTGTTAGGGGATATCATCATTTCCTATAACCGGGCAAGGTCTCAGTCTGAAGATTATGGACATTCAGTGTTAAGAGAAATCTGTTACCTTACAGCCCATGGGATGCTGCATCTGCTTGGCTATGACCATATGAACGAGTCTGATAAGAAGGATATGCGCCAAAAAGAGGAAGAAATAATGAAAAAAATGGATCTTTTCAGGTGACTTTATGAAGACGCTTCTCAAGAGTTTTAAATATGCCTTCGAAGGTATTTTCTATTCTCTAAAAACCCAGCGAAATATGAGGATACACTTTCTGTTCGTTATGCTGATGACGGCAGCAGGATGGTATTTCCAAATCGATCAGGGGGAATGGCTTGCCCTTGCAATCACCTTTAGTCTTGTGATTACCAGCGAAATGTTCAATACGGCTATTGAAAAGACAGTAGATCTCATTACCGAAGACTTCAATAAAAACGCGAAGATCGCCAAAGATGTCGCCGCAGGCGCGGTATTGATCAATGCACTTATTGCGGTAGCGGTGGGATATCTCATATTTTTTGACAGGCTGGTAGAGGAGGTTATGAAATGGTTATGAATGAAAAGTTAGACCGTCTTGTAGACCTGGCAATAAAAAGCAAGGAAATGGCCTATGTGCCCTATTCGAAATTTCGTGTAGGTGCTGCTGTGCTTTCTGCAGACGGGAGGATATTTGGAGGCTGCAATATTGAAAACGCATCCTATGGCGCGACGAACTGCGCAGAGCGAACAGCTGTATTTAAAAGTGTATCAGAAGGTGCCAGACAAATAGAGGCAATTGCTATTGCAAGCGACCATCCAACCTTTGCCTATCCCTGCGGTATTTGCAGGCAGGTCATGGCGGAGTTCGGTCAGGATATCATCATCATCCTTGTCAATAAAAACAGGGAAATCATTCAAACGAATATTGAGGATCTTTTACCTCACTCGTTTACAAAAAAAGATTTACCGGAGGAAAATAATGAATTTTAAATCAGGTTTTATTAGTATCGTAGGAAGGCCGAATGTCGGCAAATCAACTCTTTTAAACAACATTCTGGGAGAGAAGATGGTAATCATATCATCAAAACCTCAGACTACAAGAAATGTTATCCGTTGCGTACACACCACGGATTCGGCGCAGATGATATTTTTGGATACCCCAGGGATCCATAAACCCAAAAACAAGCTTGGAGATTTTATGGTCGATGGTGCCATTAAAACTTTCAAGGAAGTTGATGTGGTATTATTCCTTACGGATGATCCAGGAAAACCAGGACCCGGGGACGAGTTCATATTAAAGGCTATTAAAGAGATTAATGCGCCAAAAATACTGGTCATCAATAAAGTCGATATCATGAAGAAGGAAGAAATTCTTCAAAAGATCGACATTATGCAGGAATATTCATTTTTTGATGAAATCGTGCCCTTAAGCGCCCTGAAGGGGGACAATGTGGACAGGTTGCTGGAACTTATCGAGAAACATCTACCGGAAGGTCCTCAATATTTTCCAGAAGATACCATCACCGAACAGCCTGAGAAAGTTATCGTGGCGGAACTTATACGTGAAAAAGCGCTTCAATGTCTTGAAGATGAAGTACCCCATGGGATCGCAGTTGAAATCATGTCCATGAAAAACAGGAAGAAAAGCGAAATCATCGATATTGAGGCAACCATTTATACTGAGAAGAAATCCCATAAGGGGATCATTATCGGCAAAGGCGGAGCAATGCTTAAAAGGATAGGGTCACGAGCACGCCTTGATATTGAAAGGCTTCTGGGAACCCAGGTAAACCTTCAGCTTTGGGTGAAAATCAAGGAAGATTGGCGTGACAAGGATTTTGATCTCAGGAGCTTTGGCTACAGCCCTAACAAAAAAGGATAAAACGCAATGGGGCTGGAAAAAGCAACCGGGATCGTAATCAAATCAATGAATTATGGTGAAAATGACAGACTGCTGACGATTTTTACCGCAGAAAACGGGAAAATGACGGCTATCGCCAAGGGAGCTAAAAATCCCAGAAGTGTTTTTATAGGCAGCACCCAGCTATTCAGCTACTGCAATTTCATCTACTATACAGGCAGGAGTTTCGCATACTTGAATCAAGCTGAAATCCTGGAATCCTTCCATAAACTGAGAAACGACCTGGAAAAATTATCCAGAGCGGCGTATATGGCGGAGATCCTCAACAATTCTTATGAGGACTATAACAGTGATCCCAAGGCGCTGAAGCTCACTTTGAATCTTTTATATTTTATGAATGAAGGTCTGGTGGAAGATAATGACCTTATCCTGCTGGCATTCCAGTTGAAAATCATGGCGATCCTTGGTTTTGCAACGGATTTTGACAGCTGCCAAAGATGCGGTGAAGAGAAGGAAAACTACGTGTTTTCAGCCAGGGATGGAGGGACCGTCTGTACAGGCTGCGGGGGGGAATATGCGGGACAGCTTACTATAAACCGGGAAGAAGCGGGGATTATGAAGCTGATCATGGACAGTCCGTTAAACTGGCTGAAATCAGCAGCTGGACTGCCCGAAAACCTGCTTGTGCTGAACATATTCATGAACCGATACATCGAACATTTCATCGGCAGGAAGAATAAATCCTTTGAGTTTATTGCGAGCATGTAAGGAACGCGTTTTATGCGTTCCGCGAGAAATAACCATTGACAATTCAACTGTTAATTTGTTAACTTAACTATAATACAAATAAATATTCGTGCAGTGATAAAGAAGAGTAAAGGACAAATGCCTTACAAGCGATGGAAGAATGGTGGGAGCTTCCTGGGGCATATCTTTGAAGGGAGCTTTTGAGCACGGTTATAAAGTTGGGCATTATGCCAATTAGGGTGGAACCGCGGTTACTATCGTCCCTTGCTTAGCAGGGGCTTTTTTTGCGCCATAAAAGTTCGCCATAGCTCGCTGATGGCCAAACTTTTATGGCGCACAGAGATACGGACGTAGTTCGTGTTGATGTGAAAAAGTTCGCCATAGCTCGCTGATGGCCAAACAAAAAATAAAATTAATCATTAAAAAGAAAATGGAGGATATTAAAATGAGTAAGAATTTAAGCATGAATGAAGTAGTAAGCATATGTAAAATGAGAGGAATCATTTTTCCTGGATCAGAAATATACGGTGGTCTGGCAAACAGCTGGGATTATGGTCCAATCGGTGTGGAACTGAAAAACAATATTAAAAAGGCCTGGTGGAAAAAATTTGTTCAGGAATCTCCATACAATGTGGGGATTGATTCAGCGATCCTCATGAATCCAAGAACATGGGAAGCATCCGGCCATGTAGGTGGGTTTAATGATCCTCTTATGGACTGTAAAAAATGCAAGACAAGGTACAGGGCAGATAAACTTATTGAAGACAATGCACATGCTAAAAAAGAAGAAGTGATCGTTGACGGTTGGGACAATGATAAAATGTTGAGTTATATTCAGGAACATCAAATCAAATGTCCCAATTGCGGAGATTTTGACTATACGGATATCAGACAGTTCAATCTGATGTTTAAGACTTTCCAGGGCGTTACCGAAGACACGGCAAATGAAATCTATCTAAGACCAGAGACCGCCCAGGGGATATTTGTAAATTTCGCTAACATCCAGCGGTCTTCAAGAAAGAAGGTGCCTTTTGGAATCGCGCAAATTGGAAAGTCCTTCAGGAATGAAATAACACCAGGAAATTTCATATTCAGAACAAGGGAATTCGAACAAATGGAGCTTGAATTCTTCTGCAAGCCGGGCGAAGATCTTGAGTGGTTTGATTACTGGAAGGAATTCTGTAAAAACTGGCTGCTTGACCTTGGAATGAAAGAAGAAAATCTAAGACTCAGAGATCATTCTGCAGAAGAACTTTCCCACTACTCTAATGCGACGACGGATTTTGAGTTTAAGTTCCCATTTGGATGGGGAGAATTATGGGGATTGGCGGACAGAACAGATTATGATCTTAAGCAGCACCAGGAGTTCTCAGGAAAAGACCTGAGATACACAGACCCTATTACAAATGAAAAATATGTACCCTACTGTATCGAGCCGTCTTTAGGAGCGGACAGGGTCCTGCTGGCGTTTCTTTGCAATGGGTTTGAAGTTGAACAAATCGATGAAAATGACTCCAGGAATGTATTGAAACTTCATCCAGCCCTGGCGCCATATAAATGTGCGATTCTTCCTCTGACGAAGAAACTAAAGGACAAATCTTTTGAAATCTATGAAAAGCTTAGTAAAAATTTCATGGTGGAATATGATGAAGCTGGAAGTATCGGAAAAAGGTATCGAAGACAGGACGAAATCGGTACGCCATTTTGCGTAACCATCGATTTTGACACCCTGGAAGACAACACGGTAACCGTTAGAGACCGGGATACCATGGAACAGATCAGGGTAAATATCGATGAACTGACCGGCTATATCCATCAAAAAATCTCCTACTGAATTAGAAATATCTGCAAAAAACCGGTGACAACTAATCGTTATATATGTTATACTATATAGTAATGATGCTTATTAAATGTATCATAAATAGAATATCAATAGGAGGTGGACATCATTCAGCTTTCAAAACGTCAAATGGAAATCATGGAAATTGTCAAGGATCATCAGCCGATAACAAGCGAACAGATTGCAGAAAAAGTCAATTTAACCCGTGCAACATTAAGACCGGACTTAACGATACTGACAATGATGGGTATCCTGGAAGCCAGGCCTAAAGTAGGTTATTACTATTCCGGGAAATCGCTTATCAGCGTTATGGGAAGCTTTATTAAAAACATCAGTGTGATGGATGTCAAATCGGTACCTATCGTGGTCTCTGAAGATACCACTGTTTATGATGCCATTGTCACCATGTTCCTTGAAGATACCGGTAATATCTATGTGCAAAATAATGGATATCTCTCCGGGATCGTATCCAGAAAAGATTTTATAAAAATTACCCTGGGAAATCATGATATCAAGACTTTACCGGTTGCTATGATCATGACGAGAATGCCCAATATTATATATTGCGAGGCAGATGAATCGATTCATGATGCGGCTGTTAAAATCATTGATCATCAGGTGGATTCTCTTCCTGTGGTTGAAAAAATTAAAATGGAAGATGGAACCGAGAAACTTAAAGTGATCGGTAAAATATCCAAGACTACAATAACCAAAATGATGGTCACAATAGGAAGAGATTAAGGAGGGGAATATCGTGGATATTAGAAGACGCGGAGTCATATTTGTAATATCGGATTCTCTTGGGGAAACCGGCGAGCTTGTTGCAAAAGCTGGCAAAATTCAGTTCAACACCAGTATCAGTGAAATCAAAAGATACCCTTTTGTCCTGGAAAAAGAACAAATCGATGAAATACTATATGAAGCAAAAGAGTTCAATTCAATCGTCGTTTTCACATTAGTTGTTCCTGAAATGAAAGAATATATGTTCAGTAAAGCCAGAGAATACGACATTCCCGCCATTGATGTTTTGGGACCAGTGATTGACGCTCTTAAACAGATGACCAACAAGGAACCTCTTCTTGAGGCAGGTCTTAATCGGAGACTTGATGCGGATTATTTCAAAAAAGTGGAAGCCATTGAATTTGCTGTGAAATATGATGACGGCAAGGATTCAAGGGGTGTTAAAAAGGCGGATGTGGTATTAGTGGGCGTTTCCAGAACATCAAAAACGCCTTTAAGTATGTATCTGGCCAATAAAAATATTAAAGTAGCCAATATTCCTTTGGTTCCTGAAGTGGACCCGCCAAAAGAATTGTTTGAGATCCCAAGTTCAAGGATCATAGGGCTTACCAATGATCCAGACAGGCTTAATTCCATTCGAGTGGAAAGGCTTAAAGCGTTGGGACTGGACAATACGGCAAATTACGCAAGTATGGAGAGAATACTTTCTGAGCTTGATTTTGCAGAGAAACTTTTTAACAGGCTGAGATGTCCTGTTATCAATGTTTCCAGTAAAGCCATTGAAGAAACAGCAAGTATAATTTTATCAATAATACGTGAGGGGGAGTCAAAATGAGCAAAAAATATGTTTATCTTTTTAAAGAAGGAAATGCTTCCATGAAAACTATTCTCGGTGGTAAAGGTGCAAACCTGGCCGAGATGACCAATATCGGTCTTCCAGTACCGGAAGGTCTTACCGTGTCTACAGAAGCATGTGCGGTTTTTTATGAAAATGGTGAAAAACTGCCTCAGGAAATCATCGACCAGCTCCATGAAGCACTTAAGGTGGTAGAAGGCCAGTCAGGAAAAAAATTAGGAGACAGGACTAACCCGCTTCTGGTATCCGTAAGATCCGGTTCCGTATTTTCAATGCCGGGCATGATGGATACGATTTTGAACCTGGGATTGAACGATGACACGGTGATTGCCATTGCTGAAAAAACAGGTAACATGAGATTCGCTTTTGACAGCTACCGCAGATTTATACAGATGTTTTCAGATGTTGTATTAGACATCCCTAAATACAAGTTTGAGAATGTGCTGGAACGATACAAGGGGGAAAATGGTTATGCTAATGACACACAGCTTACCGTAGCGGATCTTAAGGATATTGTTGCCGATTATAAAAAAATCGTTAAAAGTGATACAGGAAGCGACTTCCCTCTGGATCCAGACGACCAGCTGATGTTGTCCATCAATGCGGTTTTCAAATCATGGAACAATGCCAGAGCCATTTCTTACAGAAACCTTTACGACATTCCCCATAACCTGGGAACAGCAGTAAATGTACAATCTATGGTATTTGGAAATATGGGAGACGATTCAGGTACAGGTGTCGCCTTTACAAGGAATCCTGCAACCGGCGAGAATAAACTTTTTGGTGAATTCCTGATGAATGCTCAGGGAGAAGATGTAGTTGCCGGAATACGGACGCCCCTTCCCATCAGTCACCTTAATGATGTCATGCCGGAAGCATACAAACAGTTTGAAGAAATCACGGAAATCCTTGAAAAACACTACAAGGACATGCAGGATATTGAGTTTACTATCGAGCAAAGCAAATTATATATTCTTCAGACCCGGTCTGGAAAAAGAACCATCAATGCGGCACTACGAGGGGCAGTGGAGATGGTGGAAGAAGGCTTGATCACGAAAGATGAATCCATCATGAGAATCGATCCTAAACAACTTGACCAGCTGCTTCATCCAACTTTTGACGAAGCCACCATGAAAGCGGCTGTGCCGCTGGCAACAGGATTGCCTGCATCTCCAGGAGCTGCAACTGGAAAAATCTATTTCACGGCTGAAGAAGCTGTTGCTGCCGCTCACGCAGGGGAAAGCGTTATCCTGGTAAGAAAAGAGACCTCTCCTGAGGACATCGAAGGGATGAACGTTGCCAAAGGAATCCTTACATCAAGAGGCGGTATGACTTCTCATGCTGCGGTGGTTGCAAGAGGTATGGGCAAGTGCTGTGTAGCAGGTTGTGAAACTGTAAAAGTTGATGAAGCGCAAAAAATCATGGCTGTTGGAGATCTGAAACTTACTGAAGGAGATTTCATATCCCTGGATGGCAGTACAGGAAAAATCTATTTGGGAGCTATAAAAACGGTAGAACCTGAACTTTCAGGACATTTTGCGAAACTCATGGTTTGGGCTGATGAAGAGCGAAGACTTGGAGTCAGAACAAATGCCGACACTCCGAAAGATGCGGAAATATCACTTTCCTTTGGAGCTGAAGGTATTGGACTATGCCGTACTGAGCACATGTTCTTTGACGAAGAGCGAATACCAGCAGTGAGGGAAATGATCCTTTCAAAAAATCTTGAGCAGAGGACCAAAGCGCTGGATAAGATCCTTCCTATGCAGAAAGAAGATTTCAAGGGACTTTTCAAAGTGATGAAAGGCAAGCCAGTAACTATAAGACTGCTGGATCCGCCTCTCCATGAATTCCTTCCTCACGATGAGGAAGATATCAAAGCGCTGGCTCTTGATATGGGAATTTCACTTTCAGAAATCAAGGAGGTCATTAACTCCCTCCAGGAATTCAATCCCATGCTGGGACACAGAGGCTGCCGTCTGGCTGTCACTTACCCGGAAATCGCAGTTATGCAGACGAAAGCAATCATTGAGGCAGCTTTGGAAGTCCAGGTTGAAGAAAACACCACAATCATACCTGAAATCATGATCCCTTTGGTAGGAATAAAAGCAGAGCTTGATTATGTTAAAAAAGTGATCGTTGATACTGCAGAAAAAGTCATGGCTGACAAAGGTATAAAAATTGAATATCTTGTTGGAACCATGATCGAGATCCCGAGAGCGACACTGATCGCTGATGAGATCGCAAAGGATGCGGATTTCTTCTCTTTCGGAACAAACGATCTGACACAGATGACTTTTGGATTCTCCAGAGATGATGCAGGGAAATTCATATCCGAATATAAAGAAAAAAATGTTTTGCCTGATGATCCGTTCCAGAGCATTGATGTGAATGGAGTAGGAAAGCTGGTTGATATTGCTGTTAAACTGGGCAGAACGACAAAACCGAAGATGAAAATGGGCGTCTGCGGAGAACATGGAGGAGATCCAAAATCTGTAGAGTTCTTCCACAATGTGGGTCTTGACTATGTATCCTGTTCACCATACAGGGTTCCAATCGCAAGACTTGCAGCTGCACAGTCAGCCATCAAAAACAAAAAATAATTTGATCATTCAACGCCCCTGAACTTGTTTTCAGGGGTTTTTTTGTCTCCAGAAAAAATATCTATTTAAAAAAAAAGGATTTGGGTAAGTAATATAGAATAAAGTATATATGAAGAACAGGAGATGACATAATGTCCATCAGACAGGAATGGGAACGGATAGAAAAGCTGATACTTTCTCCACATGCATCATTGAGTTCAATGACAGCAGGAAGAGAAGTTTGGGAGGAACCGTGCTCTGTCAGGACTGATTTTCAGAGGGACAGAGACAGGATCATTCATTCAAAAGCCTTCAGGAGGCTGAAGCATAAGACCCAGGTATTCATATCTCCGGAAGGCGATCACTATCGTACCAGACTGACACATACCCTGGAGGTTGCACAGGTCGCAAGAACCATCTCAAGAGCATTAAAGTTAAATGAGGACCTTACTGAAGCGATCGCACTAGGTCATGACCTTGGTCACACCCCCTTTGGACATACCGGAGAAAAGGTTTTGGATGAAATTTGTTCCTTCGGATTCAGGCACAGGGAGCAAAGCCTAAGGGTCGTAGAAAAGCTGGAAAACGGACGGGGACTGAATTTGACACATGAAGTTAGAGATGGTATACTATATCATTCAGGGGGGAAGTCTGCCCAAACGTTGGAAGGACAAATCGTTCATTTTTCTGACAGGATCGCGTATATAAACCACGATATCGAAGATGCTCAGAGAGCGGGCATATTGGATGAAAAAGCATTGCCAAAAAGCTGTGTTGAAATTCTGGGCAGCTCCAAGCGTGAAAGAATCAATACAATGATCAATGACATCATATCCAACAGTTATGATAAAGATTACGTGAAAATGAGCGAAAATGTGCAGGAAGAAACTCATAAATTACGTAATTTCCTTTTTGAGACGGTATACGTTGCATCAAAAGCAAAAATCGAAGTATGCAAAACTGATAATATAATAAAAGCGCTGTTTCGGTATTTTTCCTCAAATCCTGAAGAATTGTCCCAGGAGTACAGGTTGATGCTTGAAGCGGACGGCAAAGAACGGGTGGTTACCGATTATATTGCAGGGATGACTGACAGATACGCCATCAGCACCTTCGCTCAGTTGTATATTCCATCAGCCTGGCAGGTAAATTGAAAATGAAAAATAGTGAAAATGTTAGAATAATCGTAGACTCCGACAGCTGTCCCGTTAAAGGAGAGATAAGAAATCTTTCGCAGGAATATGGCGTTGAAGCTGTTTTTTTTGCCAGTATCTGTCATTTTAGCAATAACATTCACTCAGACAACACGGTATATATTGACAGTGGGAATCAAAGTGTGGACAACCGTATCATCAGTATCCTTCAGCCAGGAGATATTCTGGTGACCAATGATTACGGGCTTGCTTCCATAGCCATTGCAAAAGGAAATGAAGCCCTTGATTTTTACGGCACACACTATCATAAGGATACCATAGACTTGCTGCTATATCAGCGGTATCTGTCCCAGAAGATGAGAAACGAAGGGATGAGATCCAAGCCTATTCGAAAAAGAAGTAAAAACGCAGACAGAGAGTTTTATAACTCTCTTAAAAAAATGCTTTCTCAGGAAATGGAACAGGAAACACAGGTGATTGAATGAGCAGAGGGTATTCAGAAGATCAGATACAACAGGTAATCGATGGAAGTGATATAGTGGGCATCATTTCTCAATTTGTAACCCTTAAAAAAGCAGGGAACAGTTATAAAGGCAAATGTCCATTTCATAGCGAGAATACACCTTCTTTCGTGGTATCAGAGAACAAACAGCTGTATCATTGCTTCGGCTGCGGAGTGGGGGGCAATGTTGTCACGTTTATCATGGCGATGGAAAATATGAATTTTGTTGAAGCCATAAAACATCTCGCCACCAGGGCTAACATCCATTTACCGGATCCGTCGTCTGCAAATGATGCACAAAGCTCACTAAGAGACAGGCAGTACGCCCTTCATCGGGATGCCGCCCTTTATTACCATAAATCCCTTATCAAACATGTGCATGCTCAGCAGTACCTGTACAAACGAGGAATCGAAGAACAAACGATAAAACAGTTTGCTTTAGGATATTCCTCCAATGAAACAGATGGTCTTTACCGGTATCTGGTTTCAAAAAAATTCACAGCAAAGGAAATGACGGATTCAGGACTTGTTATGGAAAGCGGCAGAGGAGTCGGCTATTACGACCGCTTCAGAAACCGGATCATGTTTCCCATTGTTACAATAACTGGAAAGGTTATTGGCTTTGGGGGCCGGCTGTTAGAAAAAGATTCAAAATATCCCAAATATCTGAACTCGCCTGAAAATCCAGTATTTACAAAAGGAAGGCACCTTTACGCATTGAATGAAGCGAAAAAACACATTGAAAACGGACAGCTGATCATTGTTGAAGGCTATATGGATGTTATCAGTCTGCACCAAAGGGGCATACGCAATGTGGTGGCCTCCCTGGGAACCGCATTGACCAGGAATCAAGGCACCCTCATTAAAAGATATGTGGATGAAGTCGTCATGTCCTATGACGGAGATGCGGCAGGGAAAAAAGCCATGCTCAGAGGGATCGAGGTCCTGGATGAAATAGAGCTTGGGGTAAAGATCCTTAGGCTTCCAGACGGACTTGATCCGGATGATTACGTTAAAAAATTTGGACCGGATGAATTCAGGAAGGTGCTTGCCGCTTCCCTGGCGACAGTGGATTACAAGATCCAGTCTATCGCAGAACGATATGATCTGCAAAAGACCGACCAAAAAATAAAATTTATCAAGGAAGCTGCAGCTGTTCTGGCCTCTGTGAAAAATGACATCGAAAAAGAGATCTACATAAAGAAATTCGCAGCTGAAATGGGTATTGATGCGGGGCATTTCATAAAAGATATAAAAGCTGGAGGGGAGGCTGAAAAACAGCCGGAATCAAAAAGCGTTCCTCATCCACAGGGAATGAAAATAAACGTCAAAAAGAACGCACGAGAGCTTGCTCAAGAGATCGTATTGAATATTATGCTTTATAATGTGGAAAAAGGGGAAAAAATAATTAGGGAATTAAGCGTTGAAAACTTCAGTCAGGGAATATATAAACTGACAGCTGAATTTATTTACAATTGCATCAATGAAGGAAAAGAACCAAATATTTCAGGATTTATGGCATCTCTTGATAGTGAAGATGATGTAAGACTCATATCATCCTTCCTTTTAGTGCCTGAAGAATATGAAGATAAAAATATTGAAGAATATTTAAACAGGTTAAAGGTATTCAATATCAAGGACGAAATATCCATATTGCAGGAAAAAATAAATGATTACAATCTGAATGAGGAAAAATTGAATGATATTTATTGCAGAATTGTTGAAAAAAAGCGAGAAATCGAGAGGATTCAGAAAATTGGGAAGGAGGATTATTGATGGATATAAGAGATAACTCAAAAGTCAATGAGCTTAGAGTTAAAGGGAAAAAGAACGGTACACTGACTGGTCAGGAAATCGAGAATTCCCTTTCTGAGATCGAACTGCTTCCCGATCAGATAGAGGATATATATAGCTTGCTTGAGGAAGATGGGATAGAGATTTTTGCTCAGGAATTAACCGGCAGCGATGAAGATGTAGAAACGTATGTAAAAGAAGACTTTGATATGGGATCTACGGAGGGAGTCAGCATTAATGACCCCGTTAGAATGTATTTGAAGGAAATTGGGAAGGTTCCTCTTCTCAGCGGGGATGAAGAGATCGTTCTTGCCCAGCGTATGGAGGAAGGGGACGACACAGCAAAGCAGAAACTTGCAGAAGCAAATCTCCGACTTGTTGTAAGTATCGCCAAAAGATATGTAGGACGAGGAATGTCTTTTCTTGATCTGATCCAGGAAGGTAATCTTGGACTAATCAAGGCAGTAGAGAAGTTCGACTATGCCAAAGGATTTAAATTTAGTACTTATGCTACCTGGTGGATAAGACAAGCCATAACAAGAGCAATCGCGGATCAGGCCAGGACGATAAGAATTCCTGTGCATATGGTGGAGACGATAAACAAACTGATCAGGGTGTCGAGACAACTTTTGCAAGAATTGGGAAGGGAACCATCTCCAGCTGAAATTGGTGAAGAGATGGGCTTTTCGGAGGATAAGGTAAGAGAAATCTTGAAAATTGCCCAGGATCCTGTATCCCTGGAGACACCTATCGGTGAAGAAGAAGACAGTCATCTTGGTGACTTCATTCCGGATGATGATGCCCCTGCCCCTGCAGAAGCAGCATCATACGCCCTGCTAAAGGAACAGCTCATTGAAGTGTTGGAAACCTTGACAGAACGGGAAGAGAAAGTGTTAAGACTTCGATTCGGTCTGGACGACGGTCGTGCAAGAACACTGGAGGAAGTAGGCAAAGAGTTTAATGTGACAAGGGAAAGAATCCGACAGATTGAAGCAAAAGCCTTAAGAAAGCTTCGTCATCCAAGCAGAAGCAAAAAGCTGAAAGATTATCTGGATTAAAACATAACAATCTACGATTTGAAATGTACAATGTACAATGATGAGAGAAATCTGCTGCAAAAAAATGCATCAGATTTCTTTTCTGTTTTTAAAGCGCCTGGTCTTGACATTTCAAAAAAAATCATTATAATAAATAACTGTTGAACAATTATTATTGATGTTCCTCAGTAGCTCAATGGTGGAGCAACCGGCTGTTAACCGGTAGGCTGCTGGTTCGAATCCAGCCTGGGGAGCCATTTTTATTTTTTGAACTTGTACGAAGGTACGGCTAAGCTGTGCCTTTGTTTTATTGTTGCCAGCTCTCTTTTAGAAAAAGTACGGGTAGTTCGCTGGGGCAAAACTATAGTATAATATTAATTTTAAAAATAATCAATATATAGAATTAAATATGTTATAATTATAGTATATAAAGGAGAGGTTTATGAAATTAACAAATAGGCTGTTGACTGTGGCAAAGCATGTTGACAACGATGCTGTTGTGGCAGATATCGGAACAGATCATGGATATATCCCTGTATATCTTGTTGAAAAGGGAATTTCTGAAAAAATATTTGCCACGGATATCAATGAAGGGCCATTAAAATCAGCAGAAAAGCAGATAGAATCCCACAAAATGTCAGAAAAAATCAGTACCCGAAAATGTGACGGCTTAAGCTGTTTAGGCGGCGAACGAATAGACAATATTATCATCGCGGGTATGGGCGGTATCCTGATCAAGGAAATTCTTGAGAAAGACAAAATAATCGCCTTGAATGCGAAGAAACTTATACTTCAGCCCATGGTAGCCCAGGAAGAGGTAAGGAAATATCTTCTTGAGAATGGTTTTTTGATCATAAATGAAGATCTGGCAAAAGAAAAAGACAGACTATATCAAATTATTGTTGCTTCGCCAGGTGAGAAAAATCAAGGAGAAACCAAACAGATCTATTTCCATATCGGTAAACACCTGATTGAAAACAACCATCCTTTGCTGCCAGAATTCATAGGGAAAATGGAAAGAAAATTCAAGAAAATAATTCACGAATGCGAAAACAAACATACAAACACAACAGAAACGAGAATTAAGGAATGTAAAAAAATGCTTGAAGAAATTCAGGAGGTAAAGGAATGTCTGTAAAATGCGCTCAGATACTTGAGATTGTGGAAAATATCGCCCCTGCCAAACTAGCTGAAGATTGGGACAATATCGGTCTTCTTTTAGGAGGTTATGACAGTGAAATCAACCGGATTCTTCTGGTACTTGATGTTACTGAGGATACAGTGGAAGAGGCAGTGGATAAAAAAGCTGATCTGATCATTAGTCATCACCCTTTGTTTTTTAAGCCATTCAAAAATTTGCGATGGAATGATAGTAAAAGTATTCTAATCAGAAAACTCATTAAAAACGACATTTCAGTTATTTCCGCACATACAAATCTGGATTCTTCACCTGAGGGTATCAACAACTATCTCGGCAGAATTTTCAATTTGAACGACATACAAACTCTTTCAGCAGGTTACACTGAAAAACTCTATAAAATTGCAGTGTTCACACCTGTAGACTATCTGGACAACGTAAAAGTTGCCCTGTTTAAGTCAGGTGCCGGTAAAATTGGAAATTACCAGCAATGCAGTTATGAGTCAGGCGGTAAAGGGCAATTTTTACCTGTTTCAGGCTCAAGACCATTTATCGGCAATGAGGGAAGCGTTGAATTTGTAGAAGAGATAAAAGTTGAAGTGATGGTGGAAGAAGCTTTCCTCGGGAAAG
>JAAXUP010000035.1 GCA_013335935.1 Eubacteriaceae bacterium
GTTAGGTATTTATTTCTTTTTTCATTTGTAGTATGATTAGTTAGATTCATTTGAAGTCATTCCTTTATAGTAGTTTTTGTCGTGATTAACACTATATCAGATTTCTTCAAATGAATCTTTTTTTATTCAATTAAATTTGGTCATTTCATTTTACAACTTCCCCTAGTCCCTTGTCACTAGACCCTAGTATTCCAGTTTTTGGCAAATCAGTATTCCTGCTCTCTATAATTTACAATTTACAATGTAGAATGTACAATGGCTGCAGTTTTTAGAATCTAAGTATGACATCATCTAATGCAGGAGTTGTATCTAAAAACTCTTTATTTGATAAAAACATTTTAGAAAATCATTTTAAATATGGGTTATCCGCAATATGTTTTCTAAAATGAACCATCATTGTAAATTATACACTGTACATTGTACATTGTTTTGCTAACCACCCAACCACCCAAAAGCACTTCACCGCTTCAACACTTCAACGCTCTTTTTTTTGGCTATTCACCTAAAGGCTAATCGCTAATTGCCAACCCCCCAACAAAGCTGTATAGGTTTACATGAGCAGAATCTCATAATTTAATTGGAATTTTTAGTATTATTAATGTATACTGATAGAATAAAAATATATATTTTAAATAGGAGGTTTTTGTAAATGGCATTAGTAAACACTACTGAAATGTTTAAAAAAGCTTACGAAGGCGGATACGCTGTTGGTGCTTTCAATGTTAACAACATGGAAATAATTCAAGGTATCGTAGCTGCAGCAAAAGCGGAGCAAGCGCCGTTGATTCTTCAGGTATCTGCAGGAGCAAGAAAATATGCTAGCCCAATTTATCTAAAGAAATTGGTTGAAGCAGCCATTGAAGAAACAGGTTTAGATATTGTACTTCATCTTGACCATGGCGATGATTTTGAAATTTGTAAGGCTTGTATCGATGATGGTTTCTCATCAGTAATGATCGATGGTTCAAAATATCCTTTAGCTGAGAATATCGCTCTTGCAAAAAAAGTTGTAGATTATGCCCACGACAGAGGCGTAACTGTTGAAGCTGAACTTGGCAAGCTGGCAGGAGTTGAAGATGCTGTAAAAGTATCCGCTAAAGATGCCACTTACACTGATCCTGATGAAGCCGTTGAGTTTGTACAAAAGTCCGGTGTTGATTCCCTTGCTATTGCCATCGGAACAAGCCATGGCGCTTACAAATTTAAAGGAGACCCTAGCCTTGATTTTGCAAGACTTGATAAAATATCTGCACTCCTTCCAAACTTTCCATTAGTATTACATGGCGCTTCCAGTGTTCCACAAGAATTTGTAGAACTTTGCAATAAATACGGCGGCAAAATCCCAGGCGCTCAGGGAGTTCCTGAATCAATGCTCAGACAAGCTGCTAAGTCTGGCGTATGCAAGATCAATATCGATACCGACTTGAGACTTGCAATGACAGCATCTATCAGACAGACTTTCATGGAGCATCCTGAAGAATTCGATCCAAGAAAATATCTTGCACCAGGCAGAGATGCCATCCAAAAAATGGTTCAGCATAAAATCAAAGACGTATTAGGATGCAGCGGAAAAAAATAATTCAGACATAAAACAGCCGGCACAAATGTGCCGGCTTGTTTTATAAATGAAAGGATGATTCTGATGAATTTATATATCGCCCGTCACGGAACAACACAGTGGAATCTGGATGAGAAGATCCAGGGCTGCACCGACACAGAGCTTAGCGAAATCGGCATTCAGGAAGCGGAAATGCTCAGGCCAAAAATTTCATCCCTAGGCATATCAAAAATTTATACCAGTCCCTTAAAACGAGCAAAAAAAACTGCCGAAATTTTTAATAAAGAAATTCACGTTCCATTGATTGAAGTACAGGATCTCCGAGAAATCCAGTTTGGGGAATGGGAAGGATTGACCTGGCCCCAGGTCTCGGAAAAATACGCGGATCTTCTTCAGGATATGGGGAACGGGTACGTGAATCCTCCAGGAGGAGAAGACTATCAAACTGCGCTTTCCAGAGTTGGAAATGCCCTCAAATCCATTATCGATACAAATAAAGAAAGCTGCCTTATCGTATCCCATAAGGCAACCATCCGTTTTATGTTTTACTACTTGTTGGGAAAGACCCCTTTAGAAACTGGAATCATCGAAATCCCCAATCTTCAGCTCCTTCACCTTGTGATCGAAGACGGAAAGCCTGTCAGCTGCGAATTTCTATAACAATGAGTCGCTAGTCCCTAGCATATAGCATTTAAGCACTTCAACGTTTTTGTATTTGCTATTTACCTAACCACCAAATAAGTCGTAAGTCGTAAGTCGTAAGTTCTAAGTATGCCAGATTTTTGCAAATCAGCATTCCTGCTTCTATAATTTACGATTTACAATTTACATTGTACAATTATTGTGGTTTTTAGAATTATAATTTGGGAAGAATCTTTATTCTTATTGAATTCTAAAAACTCTTTATTTGATAAAAAACATTTTAGAAAATCGTTTTATAGTAGCGTTTATCCGTGATAGGTTTTCTAAAATGAACCATCATTGTAAATTATACACTGTACATTGTACATTAGTTTGTCCCTAACCACCCTTTTTCACCTCAACGCAGCTCCCCCGAGATAATGGCACTTTGCGCCCTGCCTGGTATTTGATTCTTTCATTTTATCCTCGATCATATCCTTTATGATCCACCAGCTTCTGTCCCAGTTGGCAAAGATGGAATTCTCCTGGGGAACTCGCCCAATCAGCCTTTGGATACAGATGTCCGGGGACAAATATTCCAAAAACGAGACAACCCTGTTTACATAATTCTCCAGGTCGATCATTTTAAATTCATTATTTTCATACATTTCCGCCATAGCCGTATTCTTTTCGATATAGAGCGCATGAAGTTTGACCGAACTGATTTTCAGGGCCGACAGTATCTTCGCACCTTCAATAATATCGACTTCATCATCCCAAGGCAGATTTAGGATCAGATGCGCACAAATTTCAAACCCATACCCCTTTATCATCCCCACGGCGTCAATGAATTCAGCAAGGGTATGCCCCCTGTTTATTTTGATCAGACTGTGGTAATTAACCGTCTGCAGCCCCATTTCCAGATAAATCCTTACGTTATACTTCTCTTCCAGCACTTTCAGGATGTCGAGATATATATGGTTTATGCAATCAGGTCTAGTGGATACTGCGATCCCTACCACGTTTTCCACGCACACCTGTTCCAGATTGCTTCTGAAGGCATCCGCATCCATATAGGTGTTGGTAAAATCCTGAAAATAGACGATGAATTTATTGGCTTTATATTTTCGACTGATATATTCCGAATTCCTTTTAAATTGTTCCAATGGTGTGATTTCTGATGAGAGTGTTTCGTGCCCCGCACCGGCATCTCCGCAGAAAATACACCCGCCCCATCCGGATTTTCCATCACGGTTTGGGCAGGTGTTGCTGATGCTCACTGGGATCTTATATACTTTTTCACCGTAAGTTTCCAAAAGAAATTCAGAATACGTATAGTATAGATCGTTTTTATAGTTCAAAGCTGTATACCGATCAGACAGATATCATCCGCCTGAGAAATGGCATTCCTGTGCACATTTAATTCATGAATGATATTATTTCCTACTTCACCAATGGACATTCCAGCTGACTTTCTGATAATATCGAGCATTCTGTTTATATGAAAAAATTCGCCCCTGCTGTTTCTTGTTTCCGGGATCCCGTCAGTGTATAAAAATAGTTGATCCCCAGGTTCGTAAAGTACGGAGCTTTGAATGAACTTCTGATCATTCATATATTTGTTGAGTCCCACGAGGGGCATATTTGTTTTTAGAAGCTGCATAAGATTCTGCTTTTTTCTGTATAGGATGGGTGTTGGATGTCCTGCATTGACATATCTTATGGATTGTCGAACTGGATCTAAAAGCATATAGATCATACTGAAATAAGTATCGGGAATAACCTCGTTAATATCATTCTCAACATATTCCATGACCCTTGATGGATTTTCCATGATTCCCTGGCTTTTCGAACAGTGCCTTAGAATGAGTTTTACCATGCTGGTGATCATAGCGGCATCGATTCCGTGTCCTGCCATATCTGCAACAGCGACACCCATTCGTTCTCCTGAAACATTGAACATGTCAAAGAAGTCTCCGCCAACCTTTCTGAATGGCTGGAGATACGAGTAAAATTGATAATACTCTGAATTGAATGTTTTTGAATCAGGGATAATCTTCTTCTGAATGTTTTGTGCCAGTTCCAGCTGCTTACTGAAGATATCATTTTTATACTGAAGTTCCTTATTCAGTTCGATGGCGATGGAAGCTTTCGATGCAAGGGAGGCGATCATATCCACTGTATTGACATTGTAGTTTCTGTCGTCCAATGTACCTTTCGTCATCAGGTTCGCTTCAAAACGGCATACCGAATCTCCGATTCCCCAGCATTTCGTCTCATTCACAAAAACATCTTTTCCGGTGATTTTCATTAGCCCTCCGGCAATAAATCCACACTCAAATGAGCAAAGGGTTTCACCAATTTCAGGAAGTCCTGAACAGACCGCACATTCGTCTTCTTCAAAAATGACCATGGAAGAGTCCTTGCTTACAATTCTGATCTTTCCGATCATCAGTTGATTTAGATAAGCACATAACTGCTCCACAGTGTCGATTTCAAAGTAGGCACTGGCGAAATTTTTTCCAGATTCATAAAGAATTGAATTTGAAAGTTTTGAACCGAAGGTATCTCTGAGCGCTATTCTTATGATCCGCATATAGAGCAAATCAATATTTTGTCCGAGTTCAGCTCTATCGGGACAGCTGATGTCATCAAGTGAAAGCTGAATTTGACTGTCCATCTCCTGAAGCTGATAATTGATTACATTCTTAAAATTCTTCAAAAAAGCTTCGCTCAAACTATTACCTCCTTAACTCGTTTCGAATATTATATTATAAATTCCAAACTTTTACTATCCATTTTGATTATTTGTCACGATAATAATGTATACAATATATTTATAAAGTTCATTTGAATAATAATTGAATACATATTATAATAAAAGAAAAGCGAAAGAGGTGTCTACCATGGCGAGAATTGTTGCAGGACCAAAAGGAAGCGGAAAGACTAAACAAATGATAGATTTAGCCAATGACAGTGCAGCCGAAAGCAAGGGTGAAATCGTTTTTATCAACGACAGAGAAAAATACCGTTCTGAGTTGAACAACTCCGTTAGGTACGTAAATATTGAAAATTTTAACATTACATCCCCTGATGTTTTTTTAGGTTTCTTAAGCGGTTTGATCGCTGAGAATTACGATATCCATATCGTCTACATAGATAATGTACTTCGCATAGTAAAGAAAGATAACATCAATGAACTGGAAGATTTATTTTCCAAATTAAAACCTTTGGAAAGTAAATATAGTGTTGAATTTGTGCTGAGTATATGTTCGGAAGAAAAAGATTTGCCTTCTTTTATGCAATAAGCAAATGATAGCACCAATAAAATATTTAAGCGATCATTATCAAGATAATGATCGCTTTTATCGTCTTAGGATTATTGTTAAAATGGTTGCGGGGACAGGATTCGAACCTGCGACCTCCGGGTTATGAGCCCGACGAGCTTCCAACTGCTCCACCCCGCGATATATTTGTATTATAACATACTACACAAGAAATAGCAAATGTGATATAATGGTCTGATATAACTAATTCACAGGTGATTAAAATGTTGGAAAAATTCTTAATAAATAAGTTTGTAAAACAAGATGAAGACAAAGCAAAATCAAGAAATAATTACGGCAATATGAGCAGTTTTGTTGGAATTTTTTGCAACACGATTTTGTTCATCACAAAACTTACCCTGGGTTTGATTTCTGGAAGTATCTCACTAGTCGCTGACAGTATCAATAACCTTTCTGATGTGGGTACGAATATCGTTACCCTAGTGGGGTTCAAAATGTCCGTAAAACCAGCAGACAAGGAGCACCCCTTCGGCCATGGCCGAACAGAGTACATCTCCGCTTTTGCAGTCTCTTTTGTGATCCTTCTTTTAGGTTACGAGCTTTTTAAGGGTTCTTTCGAGAGGATCCTTGCTCCTTCCCCGGTGGAAGTCACCCTGCTTTCAGGCGGGATCATCCTCATAACCATTGGGGTCAAAATATGGCTCTCCCGTTTTTATATGAATATGTCCAAAATAATCAATTCCCAGGCGTTAGCCGCTGCATCAATTGACAGCCGAAATGACGTATTGGCCACATCTTCCGTACTGGTATCCTTTGTCATAACCTACTTCACCAAATTTGTAATAGATGGCTATATTGGACTTTTGGTTGCCGTTTTTATTATCTATAATGGAATCCAGTTTATCAGAGAATCCATGGATACCCTCATTGGTAATCAGCCCGATGACAGCCTTCTAAATGACATATCCGCATATATTAATAATTTTGATGGAATTATCAGCCTCCATGACCTCGTCGTACATGATTATGGCCCAATGTCTAAAATGGTAAGCGCCCATGTGGAGATTTCAGCAAATTACTCCCTGATTGTCGCCCATGAGATTGTAGACAGAATCGAACGGGATATTTACACGGATATGGGAATTTCCCTGGTCATTCACATTGATCCCATCGAGGAAACCTGTGAAGAAACAACAGACATCAAAGAGAGTATCCAGCTTTATCTGACGGATTATGAGGATATCGTCTCTATCCAGGATTTCCGGATCATGAAAACCTATAATGTGGTGATTTTCGACATTCTCATGAAGGAAGACTGTTCCGGAGAAATTAAGGAAATAAGAGAAAAAATCGTAAGATTTCTTGAAGAAAAATATCATTATGAATTCTTCATCAATATACGAAAAGAGAAACATTATTTTTGATCCGTTTTTTCCGTTTACAAAGGCTATAGAAAATGTTATTTTCTATAGCCTTTCATTTTGACATACCATTCATTTTAAATTATATTCTTATCAGATCGTATTCATAACTTCCCAATCCGATTTCCATTCCATAATTAAACTGTACCTTGGTGTCGATTCCCCGATTCTCAACCCCTGCAAACTTATCTCCCCCAGCTTCGAGATTACTGGTTAGAAGAGTCCCCTTGTTTCCCTGCTGGGCATTTATCAGATCCACTGAAGCCTTATCGATTGCTACAGGATCCGTGGAAACCAGTATCCCAACATCAGGAACGATAACCGCGTCACTCCAGGATTTGCAATCGCAGTGTGGCGTCACATTCATCACAAAATTCACAAATATGATTTTTTTTGCTTTTATCTTCTCAATGGCTGCTCCGTAGGCATATTCGGTCATTCTTTCTTGAAAATCATTACCATCGGTTTCCCACTGGGGTTTAATGGCATGAACCGGACACATGGCGATACACTCTCCGCAGCCCACGCATTTTGAATAATCCAGGATCGCTTTTTTGTCAGTGACCGTTATCGCATTTACTCGGCACCATTTTGTGCATTTGCTGCAGCCGATGCAAGTCTCTTTGATCATGGGTTTGGTGGATGAATGCTGTTGCTGTTTACCCGCCGCTGACGCACATCCCATGGCCAGATTCTTTACAGCGCCTCCAAATCCTGCTAATTCATGCCCTTTCACATGAGAGAGTACGATCATTGCATCTGACTGGTTGATTTCTCCTGCAATCAGAACTTCCTTGAAGTGTTTTTTATTGATCTGTATCTTCTCCGTATTTCTACCTCGGAGTCCGTCAGCGATGATTATCGGCGCATCCACAACAGCGTAGGCAAAGCCGTTTTGAATGGCAGAATTCATATGATTGACACTATTGTCTCTACCGCCAAAATAAAGTGTATTAGAGTCTGTCAGGAAAGGATCCCCACCTTTGGACCTTACCTTTTCAACAATTTTTCTTACAAAAACCGGCTGTAAAAATGTAGTATTTCCAGGTTCACCGAAGTGAAGTTTGATAGCGGTCAAATCCCCTTTTGCTATTGTATCCAATGTGCCGGAAGCGTCAATCACATTTTCCAAAAGCATTAAAAGATTACTGCCTTTCCCAACTTTTCTTCGATCTGCAAAAAACACCTTGCTCTTCATTTTCACCTCTCCTTAAAGCTCATTCTTCAAACTAAATTGCCATTGTTTTTCAATTTCCAACGGGTGCTTGCGCGGCTGCCGCAGCTGCCGCAGCATTTGCCTCCACCTGTTCAAATGTAGAATTGTTATAGAAATACGTGTCAATTACCTTTCTCGCGATGGGTACCGCATTAGAACTCGCATAACCCTGAACGATCATAGAGACTACGACGATTTCCGGGTCATTGTAAGGCGCGAAGGATACGAACCATGCCGTATTGTCGACTCCAACCTTTCCATACTGTGCTGTGCCAGTTTTCCCCCCAACCCCGATACCGTTGTGGTCAAATCCGGTAAATGCTGCCCTGCCTGTGCTATACATGGCAACCATCTTCATTCCCTGTTTAACTAAGTCAACATTATTCTGATTCATGGCAACCATGTTGAGTATTTTTTCTTTATGCTGATAAACGATCTTGTTGTCGTAGGAAACAACCTTATCTACAAGATAGGTCTCCCTGTGAACACCTCCGTTAACCAGCGTGGATATGTAGTTTGCAAGCTGAATTGGAGTGAAGGAATTTCCACCCTGTCCAATGGAAGCATTTATTGTGTCCGAGGCTACCCATCTGCCCGCAAGAATGTATTGAGTAATCTTATGAAGATATCTGGTTTCCTTGATGTTATATTTTGAAAGCAGCTCAGTCGCCTTCCGATAGACATCCCCATAGGACTTATAATTTTCCTGATCAACTTCTGCGAAAAGTTCTTTGGCTATCGCGTATGATTTATAGACCTCCTGCTGATCGCCTTCGTCATTTGTGATCATCGCAGTTCCTTCTATCCCAACCGTGCTTCTCAGATAGTCCGATGTAGAATAGGTCCAGTTTTTCTTTTTATCCTCTTTTGTGGCAAGATAACCCGAGGACTCCGCAATTTCGATCCCTGTTTTTTCCCCAAGGCCAAATGCGCTGGCATATTTCTCAATATTGTCGATTCCCAGTCTGTATCCTGTCTCATAAAAGAATACATTACAGGAGTCCCTGATTGCTAAGGTGACCGTTTCCGCACCATGGCGGCCAAGACATGTAAACTGAGTAAATACAGGATGCACTCCACGGCAGTATATCGCCGTTGATGCTGTCAGCGTTCCCTCTTCAAGACCAGAAATAGCCATCATCGGTTTGAAAGTTGATCCTGGTTGCAAAGCCGTCAATGCCGCATTATTATATAGGGGTTTGGGATAAAGGGGGTCTTTCACGGTAACATTCAAATTTTTCCAGTCATTTGTGCTGATGCCAGTGGCAAATAAATTGGGATCATAATCCGGATAACTTGCCATGGCAAGGATCGCTCCCGTTTTTGCATTCATGGCCACCACGGCTCCTGAAGATGCGTTGGGCGCTCTTCCGTTGGATCTGATCTGGTTTATTTGATCGGCAAGGGCTTTTTCTGCCGTCTGCTGAAGGTCATAATCGATTGTAAGAAAGACATCCGATCCAGGAACGGGATCCTTCGTCTCTTCTGCGATTCCGTCCTGGGGTCTTCCTTTATAGTCGGTAATCGTCAGTTTTTCTCCATCCTCTCCTTTGAGGTAATCCTCAAAAGCGGATTCAATTCCAGAAATACCTTTCATATCACTCATTTTATAGCCATTGTCTTCAACGTCTGCCTCATTCACCTTACCAATATAGCCGATCACGTGAGAAGCCAGGTTTTTGAACGGATACTCTCTGATTGGATTGGCAACGACCGAAACCCCTGTAAGCTGATGGATTTGTATATCCAGATCCATTACCGTTTTCAGGCTCACATCCTTCGCGATCTCCACTGGTTCCCAGGATCTGAACCCTTGATTTTTCAGGATCTGTCTAAAAACCATAACTTTCCTGGCATCCTGACTGCTATAGGAATCGTCAATTTCAAAAGATTTTTTCAGTTTTTCAAAGGACTCCTCTGCAGTGAGATTGTATTCCTCTTCTTCAAATCCGTAAGATTTTTTCCAGTCTTCTTCCTGATAGGCATATTTGAAAATCAATTCTCCATCCTTCATCATCAAAGGGAGGCTCTTGCCCAGGTGAACCTTCTCAATGGCGTCAATAGCCACCTCGTTGTTGACTTCTTCCTTTACGTTATACCTGTTCCTTAAAATTTCCAGGGTTTCCCCTGCATCGGCATCTGTGGGAATCTGGTTATCTTTCTTCCACTTTTCTTCATTGGTTTGAAAGGTAAAGACGAGGGTGTTGTCAACAATCGCAATTGGGAATTCATCTTTGAAAGTTTCTTTATTTCTTTCCAGTATATTGTACAAATAAAGGAATATCTGGTTCCTTTTTCCTTCATCCATATTTGCGTAAGTAAGATTGACTGCATAGCCGATCCTGTTTTTGGCAACAACGTACCCGTCGGAAGTAATTATACTTCCTCTGGGTGCGGATTCATTGATTTTTTGGACCATTTTATTATCCGCAAGCTGCTTATAATAGTCCCCTTTGACAATCTGAAGCTGAGCCAGCCTGAATATAAACAGAACGACCATCGCAAATAAAAGTACCGTCAAAAAGACTATTCTATATTTTTTATCGTTTATTATCATCAATTTCACCTTTTATTTTGCTTAAATGCTTAAATTAGTCGCAAGTCCTAAGTCATAAGTATGCCGGATTCAGGCATATCCGCATTTCAGTTTTCTATATTTATAATTTACAATTTAGAATGTACAATGGCTGTTGTTTTTAGAATCTAAGATTACAATCATCGAATGCTAAAAATTGTATCTAAAAACTTTTTGTTTTAATGAAAACATTTTAGAAAAGACTTTTTAATTAAGATTAATTCTTTTTATGTTTTCTAAAATGAACCAGCATTGTAAATTGTACACTGTACATTATACATTTTGCCAAGCCCTAAGTATGCCAGATTTATGCATTTCACCACTTCAACATTTCTACATTTCTACATTTCAACGCTTTTGCTTTTTAGCTAACTGCTATTCACCTAGAGGCTAATTGCTAATTACTTACCACCCAATACTTCTTATACCTGAGCATTAGAAAAAATACTGCGAAAAGCGCTATCATATTGATCACCCAGTAGTAAATTCCAAAGGAAGCAAGATATTCTCCTATAGGGATGTTTTCCTTCAGAAGATAGGTGATCATGTAATACATCGTATTTTTGACCAGAGACCCAATGGGAAAAAGAAGAAGGGGCGCAACGATGCTTTCTTTGAAAACATTGGAAGCGAGAATGCTCACGACTACAATCACAGTAAGATATAATAGTCCATGAAACCCCAATACTCTTCCGTAAATAATATCGGTAAGTAAACCGGCAATCAGTCCAAATCTCCAGGAATATTCCTTATCATGAAATATTCCTATAATTACAATGGTTATAAGAACAAGATCCGGATAGAATCCCGCGATATTCATAAACTGAAAAAATGTTCCCTGCAAAATCAATTCCAGGAGTAAAACTAAACTTATTATTAAAGTCTTCAATTTATCACCTGCTATTTAATGATCAGAACATTATTTATTTTTTCTACTTCAACGGCAGGCTCGATGACGACAAGTTTTTCAAGCTTGCCCTGTTGTTTTTTAACTTCCAGAACTTCTCCAATGACGATATCTTTTTTAAATGCTCCGGACAAACCTGAAGTAAGTACAATATCGCCTGCTTCAATTTTTGCCTCAGTATCAACGTAGCCCTTCAACTTATAATTGTCGTCTCCAGTGATTCGGACGTAATCCCTGGTCCTGACACATACTCCATTGAACATGCTGTTTTGATCGGTTATGGCAAGCACCTTGCTGGTCCCTCCCGAGACTTCTGTAATTCTTCCCACAAGACCTTCCTTTAAGACGACCGTCATATTGACCTGGACGCCGTCATTGCTTCCTCTGTTTATAACGAAAATGCTGAACCCTGAATCAGGGTCGATGGATACAATGGATCCTGATATGTATTCAAAATTGGCATGCTCATCCATGAAGGAAAGAAGACTTTTCAGTTCTTTATTCTCCTGGGTAAGCTTATCATAATCCGTGAGTTTTATTTTATAGTCGTGAAGCTCCTGCTCCAGTGCTTCATTTCGTGACTTTAGTGTGCTTAGTTCGGTTACGAAACTGTAGAAATTATGGATATATTGGGAGGAATAATAGACAACTCTGCTCAAAGGAGAAACTCCCGAACTCACCAGACTTTCTGGCAGTGTAGTTCGGTCTCTTCCCTGTGAAGTCATGCCGATTCCTGTAACCAGCATAAACATGATCAGCGTGATCATCAACCCGAATCTATGCTCTTTCATCCACTTCAAAGGAAAACCTCCAATTGTTATCTGTCGTGAGTAAATAGTACATTCATATAACCTTGTTCAAGGACCATTTCCGTGCCTTTAGCCACACAGTCAAGTGGATTTTCAGCAACGAAGCAATGAACTCCTGTTTCCTTCTCTATCAGTTGGTCCAAACCTTCGAGTAGCGCTCCCCCACCCGTGAGTGCTATCCCCGAGGTAAGAAGATCGGAAAGAAGTTCTGGCGGTGTCCTCTCAAGGACGCTTTTTACGGTATCAATAATATAGTAGATGGTCGTCTCAATAGCTTCATATATTTCTATGTCTGTAAGTTTTACCGTTTTCGGAAGACCTGAAACCAGATCTCTTCCTTTGATTTCCATGGTTTTGCCATACCCTTTGGCAGACGCGTTAGCGATGGACATTTTAATGGTTTCCGCAGTTCTTTCACCAATCATCAGATTATGGTTAGAACGGATATACTGTATAATGGCATCGTCGAAGTTATCCCCTCCAAGCCTGATGGATGCGCTTTCAACGAGACCTCCAAGAGAAATTACCGCAATATCCGTAGTGCCTCCTCCGATGTCTATTACCATACTGCCTGTGGCCTCATTTACCGGAAGACCTGCACCTATTGCTGTTGCCAGGGCTTCTTCGATGAGTCCAACTTCCTTTGCGCCGCTCATTTGCGCAGCTTCAATAACGGCCTTTCTTTCCACCTCAGTGATATCTGAGGGAACACCGATCAAAACTCTCGGTTTTGAAAGATTATAGCCGTTCATGGCTTTCCCCATAAAGTATTTAAGCATTTTTTGAGTGATATTAAAGTCAGCGATAACCCCCTCTTTAAGAGGCCTTATGGCAATGATATTGCCTGGTGTTTTACCTATCATTTTTTTTGCTTCTATTCCAACAGCAATTACCTGTCTCTTATCTTTGTCAATGGCGACTACGGAAGGTTCCCGAATGATAATGCCTTTTCCTTTAACAGCCACTAAAGTATTGGCTGTCCCCAAGTCAATTCCAATGTACGATTTACTAAAAATACCCAAAATTATATTGCTCCTTTCAAATCACAAACATACTTTTATTGGCATACCTTATCAGTATACTCTGTAAATATTTAAATTTTCTTAAATGTTTTAAAATATATTGTCAGCTAAGGTTTTTTGCATGGTTGCCCCCCATTTGACAATATATAATACAGTATAACAATTTTTCCTCTCTAAAACAACAAATAGGCCGCTTAATAAAACAAGCGGCCCATCAAACTTGCATTAACATTATATAATATCGATACCGAACTCGTGAAGCATTTCTCCCATCAAGCTGACAGGCAGCCCCATTACATTTGTATAGCACCCGACGATGTCTTCTACCAGAAGAGCACCTAAGCCCAGTATTGAATAAGCTCCGGCTTTATGCCAGGTTTCACCGTGGTTGATATATTTCCATATAAACTCATCGGTTAGCTCTACAAATTTAACCTTAGTTTTTTTGTTGCTGAAAATCCCTCGATTTTCGCCCGTGTCAAATACGCATAACCCCGTTATCACTTCATGGGTCTTTCCAGAAAGACTTTTTAAGATATCAAAAGCCTCCTGCTCTGTAGCAGGCATTCCGATTAAGGTGTTATGGATCAGCATGGTATTTGCAGCGATTATTACAGCATCACTTTCCTGAAGCTTTTCTGCAATGTCTAAAGCCTTGTCAAGTGCAATTCTCTCAACATTTTCCTCGAAAGAAAGAAATTTATCAACGTTCTCTTCTACGTCACTCTGGATAATATCAAATTTCAGTCCCAGATTTTCAAGCATTTCTTTTCTTCTTGAGGATTTAGATGCCAGCACTATTCTTTTCATAACCACAACCCCTTTACTTTTTATTAAATACTATTAAGCTTAATATGAGAAAAATGATGCTGCCCAGATTAAGTCTAAATACAAAACCAAGATTCATTTTCATGAAATTTAAATCGATAAGCCAGGCATCCGCATTCCTGTTTAAAAGGCTGACAGTAAAACTCCTGGAAAAAATCGGCATTGAAGAAGATAAAAGTTCACCAATGAACGTGCCAATAACAAGTGCTGAAACTATTATCAAAGTAAACGTCCATCTGCTGCTTGAAATTTTCAAATTTTGTCTCCTAACTGTCGGAATATTATATACATTATAAAGGAAAATCCAATAATAGTAAATAAATTTTTAGTGTAAACCTGTATAAGTACAATGTACAAAATGCAATATAACCTGGAATAGCGTCTACGACGCGTAATTCAAGTAGACAAGGAAGGTTTGGACCTTTGCGAACTGGTCGAACTTTCCTTGTCTAAAAAAAAATATTTTGGAACTCTGCATCGAAAATTATCCTTGCATGATGTTCCAAAATATTCACAGAAAATTGATTTTTCTTTTAAGTTATTAGCTGTTTGCAGCCTCATCAAGCTTTTTCAGCTGACTATTGATTGCTTTTGTGGGACATTTCTGAACACAGATCTGGCACTCTGTACAGCCTGCGTATTCGATTTTTGCCAGGTTATTTGCAAAAGATATCGTCTTTTCCGGACAGTTCTTAACACAAATCTGGCATCCAATACAGCCAACTGTGCAGACATCCTTGACATCTTTTCCTTTATCCTTGGAGCTGCAGTCAACGTGGACACCTTTTGAAGCAGGCACAAGGGAAATGATGAATTTCGGACAAGCATCGATGCACTTGCCGCAGGCTGTGCATTTTTCAGGATCCACCACTGCGATTCCATCAGCAGTGACATGAATCGCATCGAAAGGACATATCCTCTCACAGGTTCCAAGGCCCATGCACCCATACTGGCAGCCTTTGGATCCCCCTGAAGCAATCATTGCCTCTTTACAATCCTTAACGCCATAGTAAATGAATTTTTCAGTACAGTTTTCATTTTTTCCATTACAAAGGACTCTGGCAACTTTCCTGTCTGTAAGATCCGCATTCAGTCCCATGATTTCAGCAACCTTCTTTGCTGTGTTTGCTCCCCCAACCGGGCAGGCGTTCACAGGTGCATCTCCTGCAACGATAGCCGCTGCAAGTCCGTCGCAGCCGGGGAATCCGCAGCCGCCACAATTGGCACCGGGAAGCACTCCCCTTATCATAGGGACCTTTTCGTCCACTTCAATTGCAAAGATTGTTGATGCATATGCAAGGCCTCCTCCAAAGATGAGACCCATGATTCCTAACCAGAATACTGGAGTAATAAGTTCGCCAACCATCTTCGTCACCTCCTAAAGTAATCCCTGGAATCCCAGGAAAGATATGGCCATAAGACAGGCGCTTACAAGTGCGATGGGAAATCCATCAAGAGATTTGGGAATCGGTGAGGTAACCATTCGTTCCCTGATCCCTGCAAAAAGAACGATTGCAAGTGTGAATCCCAGGGCTCCGCCAACGCCATTGAATATTGTTTCAATAAAATTATATCCTGCGGATATATTGATAATGGCAACTCCAAGCACTGCACAGTTGGTAGTAATAAGGGGCAGATATACCCCCAACGCCTGATACAGGGATGGGCTGGTTTTTTGTATTACCATTTCAACAAACTGCACAAGAGCCGCAATAACTAAAATAAAAGCGATCGTCTGCATGTATTCCATATGGAAAGGCACAAGTATCGCATATTGCACCACATAGGTGATAGCCGATGCGAGACCCATTACAAAGGTTACTGCCGCTCCCATTCCAACTGCGGTTTCAACTTGTTTTGAAACTCCAAGGAAAGGACAGATGCCCAGGAATTTTGCTAAAATGAAATTGTTTACCAGTATTGCGCTTAGTAATATGATAATAAGACTAGTCATTCTCTGTTCTCCCTTCCTATTTGGATTCCGAAACTTTATTGAGCAAGCCCATCAATAAGCCATAAGCTAAAAATGCGCCTGGAGGCAAGATCATCATGAGCGCAGGTTCAAACCCACCACCAAGGATCACCGTCCCGAAGATACTGCCTGCTCCTAAAAGCTCCCTGACCGATCCCATCACCGTCAAGGCTAAGGTAAAGCCCAAGCCCATTCCCAAACCGTCTGCGAAAGAATCTGCTACCGTGTTGGTAAATGCAAAAGCTTCCGCTCGGGCAAGGATGATGCAGTTAACTACAATCAGTGGGATATAGATCCCTAATGCTTTGTCTAAATCAGGGGTATATGCTTTCATTAACATTCCGACGATTGTTACGAAGGAAGCGATGATCACGACAAATGCCGGGATTCGGATCTTGTCCGGAATGACCTTTCTCAATGCCGATATTACCACGTTTGATCCAATCAGTACCAAAGTTGTTGAAAGTCCCATACCCACTCCATTGATTGCAGCAGTCGTAACAGCAAGTGTTGGACACGTGCCTAATACGAGCCTGAAGGTCGGGTTTTCGGGAATAATTCCATTAAAAAGATTTTTACCAAAATTCATTATCGCACCTCCACCCTATTTTATTAATTCCTTGTAGATTTGAATGGATAAGTTGACTCCATTTGTGACTGCCTTTGAAGTGATCGTTGAACCCGAGATTGCCTGGATCTCATTGTCTCCCGGCGTTCCGCTCTTTATGACTTCAATAGGATTTTCAATGGGTTTATCTGTATATTGCCCATAAAACTTTGGATCCGTTGATTTTGCTCCAAGACCAGGTGTCTCGTTGTTGCTGGTGACTCTCATTCCGGTCAATATTCCCTCAGCGGAGATTCCAGTCAATACGCCGATTTCTCCTGCGTAACCTTTTGGTACCGACTTGATGGTGTATCCTACGATGGTGTCACCGCTCTTACCGATATATACCTCAGTGATGATTTCTGGATTTTCGAATTTAAGTGCTTTGGCAATTTTTAGAACCGTTTTCTGGTCTACCTGCTCAAAACCCTTCGCATCTGCCAGCACTTCTTTTCTTGCTCTTTCATTTTCCAGCCTGATTTGTTCAGCAATGGTGTCTCTTGTCATATAATTTGTGAAGCCAAGCAGAAACGAAGCGACTGCAGATATGGCAAAAAGTATAAACGCTAATTTACCGATCTCACGCATTGTCCTTCACCTCCCCATAGATTTTAGGCATTGTGAATCTTTCAATAAGAGGCGCTGCTACATTCATGATAAGAATGGAATAGGATACCCCTTCAGGATAACCGCCCCAAAGTCTGATCACGCCGGTAAGTATGCCGCATCCTAGAGCGTAGATGATCTGAGCCTTAGGGGTTACCGGAGAAGAAGCATAATCTGTCGCCATAAAAAACGCACCCAGTAAAAGACCGCCAGCAAGCACATGGTAGATTGGATCCTGTCCGAAAACAAGGGTAAATATGGCTACAGTACCGATATAGATCACTGGGATCCTCCAGCTGATGACATTTCTCATGATCAGGTAAATACCGCCAATAAGAAGCGCTATCGCTGAAACCTCACCGATACAGCCTCCAACATTTCCCATGAATAAGTCCATATAGCTTGGAAGTGCTCCGCCTGCGGCTTCTCCGCCTCCCTTGATCAATGCAAGGGGAGTGGCTGTTGTTGCTGCATCCACTGCAAATGCAGCTGAAGTCATTCTTGTGGGCCAGGATGCCAGTAGAAATGCCCTCGCTGCTAAAGCAGGATTAATGAAATTCTGTCCTATGCCTCCAAAACATTGTTTTACGATGGCTATGGCAAAAACCGATCCGATCACAGCCATCCATAACGGGGCGGATACCGGAAGGTTGAATGCAAGGAGCACACCGGTTACAACCGCGCTCCAGTCATTTATGGTGACTTCCCTTTTGAGTAAAAATTTCTGAATCAAGGCTTCTGTAGCCACACTTGCAAGTACACATACGATCGTTAAAATTGCAGCATTAATACCAAAGAACACAACTCCCGCGATAAAAGCAGGCGTTAATGCGATTAACACATCTCTCATGATGCTTCCTGTACTGTGGGAAGCTCTGATATGTGGTGATGATGATACGGTTAAAAATTGCTCATTCATATCCAGTTATCCTCCTACTTTCCTTTTCTGCTGTTGGCAACAATTTCTCTTTTGGCTACTCTTATTGAAGATACCAGGGTTCTTTTAGCAGGACAGATGTAAGAACAGCTTCCGCATTCAACGCAATCCATTGCATGCAGGCTCTTGCATTTGTCGTAGTCTCCTTTTAGGGAATGCTCTGAAATATACAGCGGCATTAAATTTACCGGACATACTTCCACGCATTTTCCGCATCTTATACAAAGGCTTGGCTCTTTAACATAAGCGTCTTTTTTATTAAGGCATAAAATTCCCGAGGTAGCTTTGATCACTGGAATGTCGATGGAGAATTGAGCAATTCCCATCATCGGTCCGCCATTGATCACTTTTTCCGGCTGTTCTGAGAAACCGCCGCATTCTTCGATAAGATCTCTGACCATTGTGCCGATTTTTGCAGTAAGTACCTGAGGATCCTTGACTGCGCTTCCCGTTACGGTTACGATACGCTCAACAAGGGGCATCCCTGTTTTGATGGCATCGCTGATTGCCGCTGCCGTCCCTACATTGGACACAACGACACCGGCATCCATTGGAAGTGCTCCCGAAGGAACTTCTCTGCCTGTTACCGCGGTGATGAGCTGTTTTTCTGATCCCTGCGGGTATTTTGTATGGAGAGAATAAATCTCGATTTGATCATTGTCTGTTATTGCTTTGGAGATGGCTTCAATCGCTTCAGGCTTGTTATCCTCTATCCCGATGAATCCTTTGTTTATTCCCAGAACTTTAAGCATCGCCTGGAGACCGTGTACAACCTTCTCCGGATACTCATTCATCAGGTGGTCATCTGTTGTCAGGTAAGGCTCGCACTCTGCACCGTTTAACACGACGAAATCGATCTTCTTGTCCGGTGGGGGTGAAAGCTTCACATGGGTGGGGAATGTTGCGCCTCCCAATCCGACGATGCCCGCATTGAAAATGATATCCTTGATTTCCTGGGGTGAAAGACTGTCAATATCGCCTTTTGCCTTGACTTCTTCACTGATCGTTTCCTGCATGTCGTTTTTAATGACGACAGACATGACCTTTTGCCCATTGGGATGAAGTCTTGGCTCAACTGAAATTACCTCCCCTGATACGCTGGCATGAATGGGTACCGATACAAAACCGTTTGGTTCACCGATACGTTGTCCAACTTTTACTAGATCACCTTTTTTAACCATGGGATTGCAGGGAGCGCCAATGTGCAATGACATGGGAATTACAACCGTTTCCGGCGGACTTACAGGTCTTAAAACTTTGTTTTTCGTCAACTCTTTCTGGTAGGAAGGATGTATCCCGCCTTTAAAAGTCGAATGTTTAATGTCCATTCTTTTAAACACCTCTCATTATTGGAATATTGTTACGCAGTGTCAGTTTGTTGATCCTTTTATTTTCATATGCCGAATTGACTTCGATTTCAACGAGTAAAACCGATTACTTTCGCATAAAATAAATTATATCATACAATTTACAGTTTCGTTTATCTGTTAAATTTTTATTTGTATATACAAGTTAGATTGTTTTAATTTTAATACAATACGGCAAATAAATAAAGTTATTTTTATAACAATTATGAATTATTTTTTCTTCAACGGATTTAAAGCGTTATTTATCAGCATTTTCCATTCAAATGGTTTTTAAAAATACATCAATCTGAATGCTCATTTTTTTCATTTATTGCGAGTTTTCCTGCTTTTGACCCTTCACCAGGAGGTTAAACCATAATATTTAAGCAGGTTTTTGATATTTTATAGGATCCAGCTGGTATTTGTCTGATTGTGGCTATGCATTAGATCTAAAGTGTCAAAATGCATATTTATTTAATAATTTGTATAAACTTCATTTACGTTTATATTATAACAATCTATTGCATATTATAGCACCATTAAATACAAAAAAAAACAACGGTTGCAGTTTCTGCAACCGTATTCAGTTATAAAATTAACCAGACAGCTTTTGTATCAATGCCTCCGTTGTCTTGTTTTTAAGGTGAATAAAGAACCCTCTTTCCATGATTTGATGGAGATAGTGAGCATCTGAAGATCTAAGGACGCGATATCTTTCAGCCATACCGTCAACAATAAAATTTTCCCCTTTTTTATAGGCTTGGGAAAGCTCAATCGTAGTAATTCCAAGGTCCTCCGGGATAAATCCCAAATTGGAGATGATGCTGAAACTTCGCCTGTCGATGTGGGCAGGCACGATAGTTCCCCCCAGTTCTCTGGCTATTTTCGCGATCTCTTCGATAGACAAATCAACGGCAGAAATTAGAAGCTTATCGATTTGTCCGATTTCTTCATCTTCATCATTTAATATCATCTGGTTCCCAAAAAACTTCCTGTCATTCAGGATTGGAGGAAGTTTTTCATAAAGGATCTCACCCATTAAAAGCGCCGTTTTCACATCTTTAAAATAGGTCAGAACATGGATCTCTTCTCTGGTATTGACTTCGATTCCCGGGAGCAGCAGCAGTTCATTCTCAATGGCAATTTTCTCCAT
>JAAXUP010000036.1 GCA_013335935.1 Eubacteriaceae bacterium
TTATAGTAGTTTTTGTCGTGATTAACACTATATCAGATTTCTTCAAATGAATCTTTTTTTATTTAATTAAATTTGGTCATTTCATTTTACAACTTCCCTCATTTGTGCTTTTATAATGAAACAGGATATGTTAGGATATAAATACGAATATTTACAAAGTGAGGAATCATGATAAATTCAATCAAGCTGGAAGGCACTACATTGAACTATGATCTTGTGAAGAGAAAAAGAAAAACATTGGAATTGAGAATCGAGTATCCGGGCATACTCAAAGTAACAGCCCCTCATTTTCTTTCGAAATCACAGATCGAAAATTTCATTCTGGAGAAAAGCACATGGGTGCTCCAAAAAATTGAAGGGTATAAAGAATGCCGTTTAAATGAGAAAATACACGAATTCAAGAATGGGGAAATATTTCTTCATCTTGGGGAAGAATATCCCCTGGAAATTATACTCCGTAAGGGTACCAGGACCATTCACACCATAAGCAATCACCAGTTGGTGATCGAACATCCCGGGCATAAGAAGGAAGCGCTTCGCAACAGCCTTATCGGCTGGTATAAGGACGAAGGGAATCGTATTATTGGGGAAAGGGCGGACTTTTACAGCAAGCATTTTAGCTGTGTTCCGAAAGAAATAAAAGTTAAGGAACAGAAAAAACGCTGGGGCAGCTGCACTCACGACAACAAACTGCTGTTTAACTGGCGGATCATAATGGCACCTATTGAAATAATCGATTCTATTGTCGTCCACGAGATGTGCCATATGGTTCACAAGAACCATTCCAAGGAATTTTGGGGATTGGTATATCATATTTTCCCTGAATACAAAGATGCAAAAAAATGGCTGAAATCGAATAGTTTGAGTCTGGATATCCGGATCAAACATGAAAACTCACTTTTGGACGCAGGTGAGTGATGAAAGCAAATAATACTGGAGGTCTAAAATGAACGAGATTATGATTTTTGGGCATAAAAATCCTGATACAGACAGCGTAACCGCTGCAATCGTTATGTCAAATCTAAAAAACAGCCTGGGCTATTATACAAAACCCTATGTGCTGGGGGAAATCAGGAAAGAAAGCAAATTTGTTCTTGATTATTTCGGGGTCAAAGTGCCTGAACGGCTTAAAGACGTAAAGATACAAATGAAAGACCTCAATTACGATAAAGTCAAACCCTTTTCTCACGGAAATTCCATTCATGATGCCTATATCTATATGGGAGCAAACAGAATCCGGACGCTTCCGGTGGTGGATACCCAAGGCGCACTGACAGGTATCGTAACCATGAAAGATATTGCCATGAGTCTGATAAAAAGCGACCAGAGAAATATCGAGACAACGTACGATAATATCTTAAGAGGTATTGAAGGCAGCGAGATCGTCAGATCAGATGAGTACATCAGTGGGGATATTATCGTTACAGCGTTTCATTTGGATACCATTGAGGAAATGGAACTTTTTACTAAAAACTCCATTGTGATCGTTGGTGACCGATTCGACATTATCAAGTATGCCATTTCCAGTGGAGTTAAAATGATCATTGTGACGGGCAGATATGAACTGACTGAGGAAATCCTTGGGCTGGCGAAGGATTCAAACGTCAACATTATTGGTACAAAGTTTGATACCTATCATACCACCAAGGCATTTTACCTTACAAATTTTGTTACAGGGATAATGATAAAAAATAACATCCTCACTTTTAAAGAAGAGGATTATCTGGATGAGTGCAGAGAGTTGATCAGAGATTCTGAACACTCCAAATTTCCTTTGGTTGACGCCATGGGGAAATATCTTGGAATTGTAGGGAGAAGCCACGTTATCAGCCCGTCCAGGAAAAAAGTCATATTGGTAGACCATAATGAATATGCCCAAAGTGCTGAAGGGATCAGTGATGCTGAAATACTCGAAGTTGTAGATCATCACAAAATTGGGGACATTTCCACAACCCTGCCCATATCTTTCAGAAATCAGCCGGTGGGAAGTACCAATACCATACTATTCCAGATTTATCGGGAAAACCAAATCACTATCGAAAGACATATTGCCGGGCTGATGCTTTCAGGTATCACTTCGGACACCCTGCTATTAAAATCACCCACAACAACCGAGTTTGACAGAAGAGCGGTTGAAGAACTGGTGAAGATCACAGGGATCGATCTTAACTCCTATGCTATGGAAATGTTTAAAAAGGGAACGGATATTTCTGGAAAAAGCGTGGAAGATATCTTCTTTACTGATTATAAGGAGTTTGTGATGGAAGATATGCGGATTGGGATGTCCCAGCTTTTTACCCTGAACATCGAAGCAATCAGTGAGAATATCGAAGAATATCTGACATACATCAACCAGCACAGTAAAAATCGTAATCAGTATCTGACACTGTTCATTGTTACGGATATTATCAAACAGGGTTCCTATATCTTCTATAATGAAAGCGCTGATAAAACCATCAATCCAATTTTTGGGATGGAAATGGTGCAGGGAAGGTTCATAGAGAACTGGGTCTCCAGAAAAAAACAAATTATTCCGGTGATCAGCGAGGGGATATCAAGATTAGTCAAAAAATAGATTGATCTGCTTGCAGTGATGGAAATTTTTATTCGTCTGCTAGAATAACGTCAATGACGTAATTCTTGTATAATAAATTTTAAAGGGGTTGTAAGAATGGCAATTGAGAGAACTCTGGTGCTATTAAAGCCAGATGCAGTCAAAAGAAAGCTCGTAGGAAAAATCATTGAAAGGATCGAAGACAAGAAGCTTGATATTGATTATCTTAGCCTTCGGACGCTGAATGTGGAGGAACTGAAATACCACTATGCCGAACATGTTGAGAAACCTTTCTTCCCGAGTCTGTGCGAATATATGAGCAGCGGACCAGTGGTGATCATGGTAGTCAAAGGAGAAAATGCCATAAGTGCATTGAGGAAAATGTCAGGGGCAACAGATCCCCTGGAAGCAGATGCAGGGTCCATCAGAGGGATGTACGCACCAACTAAAAGCGAAAATGTCATCCATTCATCTGATTCAGAAAAAAGTGCTGACAGGGAAATAAACTTCTTTGTTAAGGGAATAATGGAATAACACAAAGCCCCGGGGATCCGGGGCTTATGTTTTATTGGAAAATTCCGGTGAAGCCTGCTGCCAAAACGATGACAGCAAAAATCATTCGGTAATATGCAAAAATTCGCATGGGTTTCTTTTTCAAATAATTGATAAACTTATCGATGACGATGACAGCAACGATGAATGAAACGATAAACCCTACGGCCAGTGCCAGCATTTCTGTGCTGGAAATCAGGCTCAGCCCGCCGAGCTTAACTATTTTCAGAGCACTCATACCCACCATGACGGGAATCGCCAGAAAAAAAGAAAACTCTGCTGAAACGACAGTAGACAATCCTGATACCCAGCCACCGATGATCGTAGATGCCGATCTTGACATGCCGGGGATAATCGCCAGACATTGAAAAAAACCTACGATCAAGGCTTGTTTGACCGACACGTTAATGTCTTCCCTGGGATCATACCTTTTACTGCTGCGCAGCCTATTCTCGGCAAAAATCATGAGAAGAGCTCCAATAAAAAGGGTGATTGCCACAGGAACAGGGAAGAATAAATATTTTTCCGCCAAGTCATCAAAAAGGATTCCCAGCACTCCTCCTGGAATGCAGGCGATTATGATCATCAGCCAAAATTTAAGTCCGGATCGTTCATAACCAAGCTTTTCTGGAAAGAAATTGATTAAAGTATTCAATATCTTTTCTCGGTACAAAAAAATGACGGCAAGTATAGCTCCCAGTTGTATGACGTAAGTGTACATTTCAATATAATTCGGTGTATCGGATGTAAAATTAAGGATATTTTGAAAAATAATCAGATGCCCGGTTGATGAAACCGGAAGAAATTCCGTTACACCTTCTACGATCCCAAGGATGATCGATTTGATTATAAAGATGATCGTGTCCATATATGCTCCTGTTCCTGAATATTTAATTTCTTAATTATTCAATTTCATTTGTATAAGATATTCTTAAACTACTATTGTATTCCAAATGAAATGTTATGTAAAGCAGGAAGTAAAGCAGCAACAAATCAAAAAAACCGCCCTCTGTCATTCAGACATAAGAGCGGTCCATAGTGAGTCGCTAGTCACAAGTCCCTAGTCCCTAGTTGCAAGTCGTAAGTCCTAAGTATGCCGGATTTAAGCACTTCAGCATTTTAACATTTAAACACTTCAGCATTTGCACGTTTTTGCTTTTGCCAACCACCTAACCACCCAACCACCCAACCACCTAATACCTGAATATTGCTGCGCAGTCTTTTCCATTTGGAATGTCTTCCTGGGGGGTGATATGAACCTTGCCTCCGGTTCTAAGGGTATGGGAAACTGCGAAGTTAATCAAATCTTCAGTTTCGTTGTCCTCTTTTTTTAGTATTGCCGAGTCCAGCTCCAGATTGTATATTCCGGGTCTGTAAATGCCTGTTGGGACAAAGAGTATCCTGACTTTGCCCTTGTATGCGGCAGAAGCGATTTCCTCAAGATCATCGGAAGCTTTATCGGTGGAAATCAGTTCGGTGTAGTTGTTCAGTTCAACTTTCAGCTGATTTTCAAAGTACCTCTGAGCGATGGGACTTGCTTTTTCATAAAGTTCTTTTGAAGAAAACAAATCAGGGTTCCCAGAAATCTCATCCTCCAGAAGATAGTATCGGGAGTTTGTCTTCCGGAAAATTGCAGTGACATATTCCACTCCTGATAAAACAACGGGAATTTCTTTGCTTTTAATAAAACTCTCAAGTCCTTTTTCAGCGGCTTCCATGAATTTTCCCAAATTGATCTTGTGTTCTTCTTTTCCGTCACCATGTCCCCGAAATACTCCAGGAGTGCCGTCTCCTGCGCTTTTTGTGCTTCGGATGTTATATTGATGGCCCTTTTCCAAATCATCGTATTGAAGAGCTTCTTCTATACTTAATGGAAATCCCGAAAGTTGGATTTCGGTGCACTTTGACATATTACAGACAAGAAGCCTCAGCTTTTCCTGGCTGATGGCCAGCACATAGTAAATATTGTCCGTAGAAAAAAGCTTCAATAAAGGAAGAATGTAATACCGCAAACCGATAGTGAAACTTTCGTCAACTTGAACAGTAAGATTAAATATCTTCATGCCGGAACCGCTAAGAAACAATGCAAGACTTTCACTGGGTTTTAGCCAGAAGTCTTTGTCTTTAAGCAGATCAAATGCAGGTGCCATCAGATTTTCGATTTCTACAGAAGAAGTTCCAGTTTCAGCAAGATTTTTCTCCACTGTCTTTAAAAGATTCTTAAACTCGATTTTTGATTTTTCGGCATCAATGCTTATTTTCTCCATAGGCATATAAATGCTGATGCATTTTTCATCACCGATCTCAATAAGTTTGTCCAGATCATCTCTTGTCAGTAGGTTCATCTTTTAAACCTCCTTAAAGAATTTTTTTAAAAGATTTTGATATTGAATAAATACCCTTTACGCTAACTATTTAAGCAACTTATAAAATATAACTTGGAATAAGTCTGTGAGTTCTAAGAGATCCTGAACAAATCGGCAAGGTGTTTTGAAAACATTGTTTCTTATTTATCAATAGTTGAAAACCAATACAAAGGTGTGATATTATGTATAAGTAAAACAACGCTGTATATACAGGTATTATAGATTCAGACTTCCACAATGCAGGGATATGGCGTTATTGTTGGGGAATTTAAATTTAGGAGGACTACGATGACGACTAATAAACTTTCGTACAAAGAGGCAATATTAAGCAAAAATCATTTTTCAGTTACCTGGGAACTGGTTCCTGGCAGAGGATCAAAAGAAATCGCTCAGGATCAGGTTATTGAGACGGCTAAGAAGGCTGTTGCGGATCCCAGAATCAGCGCATTTACGATTACTGAAAATCCAAGCGGAAAACCTGCAATCCTTCCGTACCCCCTTGCTAAGGAAATACTTGATATCACTGGGGGAGAAACACTGTACCATTTCACCTGCAAAGATAAAAACAGAAATGAAATCGAAAGTCAGCTTCATGCGTTTAACCGATCCGGGCTGGAAAATCTCTTGGTAATGACCGGCGATTACACAACGGATGGCTACGCTGGAAGGCCAAAACCGGTTTTCGATATCGATGCGGTACATGCCTTAAGAATGATCAGAAGAATGAATGAAGGATACGAAATCCCAGCAGGGAAGAAAACAAAAACCCTTACTCCCACTGATTTTTTTGCAGGGGCAGTAGTCTCCCCATTCAAAGCCACAGAGCCGGAGCAAATGGCGCAGTACTATAAAATGCATCAAAAAACGGACAACGGAGCTCAGTACTTTATTACCCAGCTGGGATATGACGCAAGAAAATTCGATGAATTAATAAAGTATGCCAATAAATACCACATAGGGGTTCCTATGATCGGGAATATCTTTGTTCTTTCCCTGCCGGTAGCAAAAATGATGAATAAAAATCTCATTCCGGGATGTGTAATTACCAACAAAATGCTGGCTGAACTGGAAGCAGAAAAAGCCGAATTCCCAAATAATCACGAAAGACAGCTTCTAAGATCGGCTAAATTATATGCTGTACTGAAGGGCATGGGTTACGACGGCGTAACCATCGCAGGCCATGGAATGAGCTACGAAGATCTTTGTTTCGTTCTGGATAAAGGGGAAGAACTTGCACCAAACTGGCTTGATTTTGTCAAAGAGTTTGACTATCCTATGGACAATGGTTTCTATTATTTCGAGAAAGATCCTGCAACAGGTCTCAATACGGATGTGCCAGTGGACAGGTCAAAAACAGGACATAAGAGCAACACCCTTGTGGATAAGTTCTTTGGACTGTTTCATAGTACCGTATTTAAAGAAAGCGCGCCATTTTACCCAATGGTAAAATGGTTTGCAAAAAGGATCGATAAGAATTTTCTGAAAAAACCTTTCACTTGGTTTGAATATTATTCTAAAACTTTTATGAATGAATGCCGTTTCTGCGGAGACTGCGTCATGCACGAGATTGCTTTCCAGTGCCCTATGTCCAAATGTCCGAAAAACCAGCGTAATGGAGCATGCGGCGGTGGACGGGATGGCTATTGTGAGGTATATCCAGGGGAACAGAAATGTATCTATGTGGTGATGTATGAAAAACTGAAAGCCCATGATAAGGAATACTCCATGAAGCTTCGTTATACACCGCCTTGCAACTGGGATCTGTATAAAACTTCCTCATGGCTGAATTTCTTCAATGAGAGGGATTACAACTACAGGAAAGATGTTTGATAGTAATGATCGATAGATTGGGATTTTGATACAAAAAGAAACGGATGATCGAATAAATGATCACCGTTTCTTTTTACATATTGAGGGTAAAATAACTTGTAATTGGATAATTATGAGATTAGAGTGAAAGATTGAAATTAGAAAAGGGTTACATTGAATTCTCGCTTTACATTTGTTCAGTGTTGATATAATGTTATGTTTATAGTGTGCAGAACTGAAAATAATGATTATAAAGTTAAATAGAATAACAAGGAGGAATTTTTATGTTGTATTTTTTAGACACAGCAGATGTAGAAGCAATCAGAAGAGCTATCGAATTTTATCCAATCAGCGGAGTAACCACTAATCCAACGATCATCGCTCAAAGAGGAAAAAACGTAGTGGACACCATCAAAGAGATCAGAGCCTGCATAGGGGATGACCGTATGCTTCATGTACAGACTTTAGGGGAAACATCAGAAGACATGGTGAGAGAAGCGAATATTCTGAGAGATGCCGTTAAAGGCAATTTTTACGCAAAAATCCCAGTAAATGAACAGGGGATCAAGACGATCCAAATTCTGAAGAAGGATGGTTTCAATGTTACGGCAACTGCCATATTTACACAGCAGCAGGCACTTATTGCCGGTGTAGCCGGAGCGGATTTTGTGGCACCGTATGTAAACAGACTAGATAATATTTCTTCTAGCGGCATCAAAGTTGTTGAGGACATCGTAAGTCTTATCAAGAATTACAGCCTAAACACAAAGGTTCTGGCGGCCAGCTTCAAAAACGTTGAGCAAGTTCATCAGGTTAGCCTGGCAGGAGCACATTCGGTTACCTTGAATCCTGAATTATGTGCAAACCTTCTATACCACCCCCTTACACAGGAAAGCATCATTGATTTCATCCTGGATGGGTATAATTATTACAACCTTTGAAAAAGAGAATAGATAATAGAGAAGAGAGAATAGATTAGGAAGATAATATGCTGCCCGGTGCGCAGCATATTATCTTTTTTTTGATGTAAACAGAAAAAAAGATTTGAATCCGTATTCCGGATTCAAATCCACCTTATTTATTCTCTATTCACTATTAAATATTCACAGTTTGAATTAGTTTCTTCCGAATCTTTTTCTGTCGAGCTCTTTAAGGAGCTTCTTACGGATCCTGATCTCGGTGGGGGTGATTTCCACAAGTTCATCATCGTTGATGAATTCAAGAGCTTCTTCAAGTGAAAAATTGATGAAAGGAGGAAGTTTCATAGCGTCGTCTGAGCCTGAAGCCCGGACATTTGTCATCTTTTTATTCTTGCAAGGATTGACAGTCATGTCTTCATTTCTGGAGTTGATGCCTACAACCATTCCTTCATATACTTTTGTGCCCGGATCGATAAGGAACTGAGCTCTTTCACTGAGGTTAACCAGTGAGTAAGCCATAGCTTCTCCGTCTACCTGAGATACCAGAACACCATTGGTTCTTTGAGGAATATCACCTTTGTGCTGCTCGAATTTTTCGAACCTTCTGACAAGGGTGCCTTCGCCTCGGGTATCATTGATGAACTCAGTCGAGTACCCAAGGAGACCTCGTGTAGGTACAAGATATTCAAGGATCGTATGTGCGCCTTCTCCTGACATAGCGTCCATAACACCTTTTCTTATGTTAAGCTTTGAGATGACAGCTCCTGAGTATTCCTGAGGGACAGATACGATAACTCTTTCGATTGGCTCCATCAGCTTGCCGTTTTCCCTGTGCATGATAACTTCAGGTTTAGACACGCCGATTTCGTAGCCTTCACGTCTCATATTTTCAAGAAGTATGGATAGGTGAAGCTCTCCTCTTCCTGATACTTTAAAACCATCTGTTGAATCAAGTGGTTCTACTTTAAGGCCTACATTGACCTCAAGTTCTTTTTCCAGCCTGTCCTTAAGATGCCTGGATGTCACATACTTTCCGGAAAGTCCTGCTAAAGGTGAGGAATTTACCATGAAATTCATGGATAAGGTAGGCTCCTCGATATGGATCATTTCCATAGGTTCCAGCTTATCGATCTCTCCGATGGTTTCACCAATGGAAATATGGGAGATTCCAGAGATTACAACGATGTCTCCGCTTAAGGCTTCTTTTACAGCTATTCGCTTTAATCCTGCATAAGTGAAGATCCCTGAAATTTTTCCTCTTACTGTGCTTCCGTCCTGCTTGAAGATATCAACGGGCTGTCCTTCTCTGACAGTTCCTTTGTATACTCTTCCGATGCCCATTCTGCCCAGGTAATCGTCGTAGGCAAGGGATGAGATTTGAAGTTGCAGAGGCTCATCGTTCAGGTCAGGATAAAGATGGGCATGTTCCAATATCGTTTCGAAAAGCGGAATGATGCCGTTAGGTTCATCATCCATATCCTTTAAAACGATGCCTTCTTTTGCAATACCATAAAGGATCGGGAATTCCAGCTGCTGATCATGAGCGCCCAACTCAACAAACAAGTCGAAGGTCATATCAACGACTTCTTCGGCACGCTGATCCTTTTTATCGATTTTGTTGATCAGAAGAATAGGGCAGATGCCCATTTTTAGTGCCATGTTCAGTACGAATCTTGTTTGGGGCATAGGACCTTCAGATGAATCCACCAATAGGATAACGGTATCTACGGTTTTGATGATCCTCTCGACTTCTGACGAGAAGTCGGCATGTCCAGGTGTATCAACGATGTTTATTTTAATGTCTCCATACATGACAGAACAGTTCTTGGAATAGATGGTTATACCTCTTTCCCTTTCAAGATCATTGGAGTCCATGACACAGTCAACAACTTCCTCATTTGCTCTGAAAACGTTGCTCTGTGCTAAGAATGCATCTACAAGGGTAGATTTACCGGCATCAACGTGTGCAATTACTGCAATATTAACTATCTTATTTACTTTACTCATATTCAATTCCTCTCTATTTATATAACTTATTTATTTTATACTTTTTTGTGCTATATTACAAGGGAAATTATTAATAAATTGATAATAAGTTAGGCAACGTCCTTTTGGCCAGGGACGGACAATTATGATGGGATTTATGAATTATGGGTATAAATGAAGTGTAATGATTGGTACAGATTTTTATTAAATTTAAAAGGGTGGTCAATATGAGAAAAATCCTGACAATTTTCCTGACGATCATATTTACAATAATTATCTTCACTGGGTGCAATAATGACACCAATGGTAACGGAAATGGAACAGAAACAAAGACTGCAGAGGGCTTCTATACCGGGATGATCGACAACAACAGCCTTGAAGTTTCAGTAGATGAGGAGTTTATGGTTTTCAGAAAAACCGGAATGACTGACTATGTGGAAGAAATCGGACTTTTAGAAGGCGATAAGGTAAAAATCACTTATAGAGCGGAAAGTGATGGAAATATGATTGGAAAAATCGAGGTGGTACCCTATAAAACCTCTCAAGGCATGTTTACAGGGTTTGCTGACAGCAATTCCTTTGAAATCATTGACAGCATGGAAGGGTATCGAAGTTTCTTTAGGTCAGGCGCAGCTACCGATTTTGGTAAATTGGGACTTAAGACCGGAGATGAAGTCAAGGTAGACTATATTTTTCAAGATCCCCAGAATCTGGCTTTAAGAATGAGTATCGTCAAAGCAGCGGATAAAGAATTAAAACTGCAGGACCAGGTCGTGATTCTAAACGGAGTTGTTGACAATAACAGCTTCGAAGTGACCGCCGGAGATCAGATTCTGGTGATGAGGATTATAGGAACACCGGATAAATTTCAGGAACTTGGAATAAAGGAACAGGATAAAATTGATGTGACCTGGTATCAAAATGATTCCGGTCAACTCATCGTAGTCTGGATATTTAAAACTGAATAAGCATGACAGATCCTCAACAGCCGCTGCCCGGGCATAATCCCAGGCAGCGGTTTTGTGTTGCATAAAATTTGAATATCTTCAGAAGTTCAGTACTTGCCACATAATGCGGCAAGTATCCTATACTTTCACCCCTTAAATTATTTAACAGGAGTTGATATGATGGAATCAGGAAATGAAGGAGGAATAAATTTATGAAAAAGATTTTTCTAACGGGTGGAAATGGATTTTTTGGGAAAAGATTTACCAACGCATATTCATCAAGGTATGAAATAATGTCGACAGACGTTGATACACTGGATATCACAGATGGAGATGCGGTGAATCGGATGGTCATGGATTTCGGACCAGATTACATCGTCCATGGGGCAGCAGTTGCGGATACAAAATTTTGTGATGACAATCTGGAGCTGGCATATAAAATCAATGTGGATGGCGCAGTAAGTGTTGCCAAAGCTGCAAAAGCGGCAAAAAGCAAATTGATATTCTTCAGTACTGAGCAGGTATTTAACGGTAATACGGAAGGCGCACCATTTTCAGAAGAGGATAAAGCGTTGCCAAATACCCAGTATGGAATAACGAAGCTGGAAGCTGAGAACAAAATAAAAGAAATCTATGACAAGATCTGCATATTAAGATTTACCTGGTTATTTGGATTGCCAGAAAGAAACCTTAATATCAATCCGAATATTTTATGGGACACACTGAATATTGCAATCAAAGGTGAACCGATTAAAATCACCTGCAATGAATTCCGGGGACTGACCTATGTTTACGATATAATTGATCAATTTGAGAAGGTATTGGAATTGGAACCTGGGACATACCATACAGGAAGCCATAACGATTTGAGCCGATATGACATCACAGTCCATATCCTGAAAAGCCTGGGCATGAAAGAGAGCGTCATCAATGACCTGATCATAAAGGACGAGGAGAAATTCAGGGAATGCAAAAGGGATGTAAGACTTAACACGGAGAAACTAAAAGCCTTGGGCTTCACATTTTCTGATACCCGGGAATCAGTGATCAATTGTCTGAAAGAATTCAAATACATTCGATAGTGTATAAAATTGCCACATTAATATGGCAAAGAGAGTATATTTTATAATATTCATATTGTGTTGCTTTAGTGATACTATTGAAATACAGGATACTGAAAGGGAGGTGCTTTAAGTGGATAATAAAAATGATCTGAATATCGAGATCCTGAATATCCTTCTGGATGCAAATAAACCCATGACGGTTGATGAGATAAAAACCAGAGTCAGCAAGTCAGCCAAGACAGTCAGAAATCACTTAAATCAACTTTCCCTTGAACTTAACATGGAAGGGATCAAGCTGGTAAAAAAGCCTAATGTGGGCATCTACCTGGATGTGAATCAGCAGGAAAAAAACCTGCTTAAAGATAACTATATTCGAAAGATCCAAAAATGTGAAGTTTATGATACAAAATACAGGAAGCAATACATACTTGAAATACTTTTGATCAATAAATTCAACTATACCATGCAGATGTTCGCAGATGAGCTTTACTGCAGCAAAGGCACCATCGTTAACGACTTAGTGGATGTGGAGGACTGGCTGGAGACACACAGCCTGAACCTTAAAAGGCGTCAGAATCAAGGTTTATGGATCGAAGGTTCTGAAATCGATTTTAGGAAAGGGATAATGGATTTCTTTCAGGAGATGGACAGGACAAGCAGCAATGAGCCTGAAATCGATTTTGAGGAAATGGATTACCGGTTAAGCATCAAGAATTATTACAAGCTGAAGGAATTCTTTCCAGATGTGGATCTGCTGGAAATTCAGAAACATATCAAACAATCTGAGGAAAAGCTGGGTTATTCATTCACCGATCAGGCATTCATAAATCTCCTTGCCCATATTGCAATAACCATTAAAAGGGTTAGGGCAAAACAGGAAATAATCATGCCCAAGGATTTTAATGAAAAGCTTCAAAATACGGAGACCTATCACATCGCCCAGGAGCTGGTACGAAATCTGCAGACCGCACTTGATCTGAAGTTTCCAGTGGATGAAACCGGTTATATCTGCCTTCACATGCTGGGAGCCAAAATACAGGAAAATATCACAGATGAGAACTACCGTGACATTCTGGGAAATCAGGATGACCGTTTCATTAATCTTGCCAAAGAGATCATCAAGGCGACAGGGAAGACTTTGGGAGTAGATTTGAACGGAGATGAAATACTCCTGACTTCGCTGGTGCTGCATATCCGGCCAATTGTCATCCGGCTTGAAAATGGCCTGAAGTTAAAAAATCCCATGCTGGATACAATAAAGAACGAATATACAAGTGTTTTTGCAGCATCGTGGATCGCAAGCACCATATTTGAGAAGGAATGCGGAGTAATGATCAACGAGGATGAAGTGGCGTATATCGCAATGCATATCGCAGCGGCCTTAGAGAGGAGCTCCAAAGACATTAAGACCCTGATCGTCTGTTCCAGCGGGATAGGAACAGCTCAACTGATTAGAACCAAACTTGTCAAGAGATTTCACAATCTGGAAATCATCGGTGTGATCTCTGTGGAGAAATTAAACAAGGAAATCATAGAGGGATGCGATCTTATCGTATCCACCGTGCCTTACAACATCGATACCAAAAAAGCTGTGTATGTAAGCGCTCTTTTAAGCAATGAAGATATTTTTAAAATCAATAAGTTTATCGGAGGACTAAAGGAGCAAAAGGAAGAAACCGTTGAAAACAGTAAGGTAAATGAAAACTTCCGGGATGTTATTTCTGCAGATTACTGTTTTATTGAATCCAATATGATGACTTATGATGAAATCATTAAAAAATACGGAGAGATCCTCATAAAAAGCGGTTATGCAAAGAAGGGTTACATCCAAAGCGTACTAAGCAGGGAAAAAAAATCCTCAACTTATGTGGGGAAAGGAATATCCATACCCCACAGCGCAACCGAGTACGTTTCAAAATCAAAAATTGCAGCGATAAAACTTCAAAAACCCATACTGAATCGGTATGAAACCATCGACATTATATTTCTTCTCTGCATAAAAATCGAAGGGTATGAAATGGCCACTGATATATTCAGTGAGTTCTACTCCATGCTGGATAACGAAGAATATATCGGGCAACTCAAGGCAGCTCAAACATCTGAACAAATGAATTCACTACTCAGGAGGTTTAATTATGGAAAATTTGATAAATGAAAAGCTGGTTTTCACAGATCAGGGTTTTAAAACGAAAGAAGCTATCATCGAGTTTATGGCGGCTAAAATGAACGATTTGGGAAGGCTGAAGGATTATCCTAAATATTTGGAAGCGGTATATGAAAGGGAAAGAACGTTCCCTACCTGCATCGGGTTTAATGTGGCTATACCCCATGGCAAGTCTGACAGTGTAAAAACCCCGTCCCTTGGATTCATGAGCCTTAAGGAAGCCATGATATGGAACTGTGATGAAGAGGTCAAACTGGTATTTCTTATCGCTGTTCCCGAAGAGGCTGATAGCAATCTCCATCTGAAGGTGCTTGCACAGCTTTCTACAAAACTTATGGATCCCGAATTCCGGGAAAGTCTTGAACAACTGAAGGATGCTAAAGAAATATGCAGTCTTCTCACCTTCGATATATAAAATAATAATATATAAAATTTTACGGGAGGTTCAAAAATGAATGAACTAAAACACATTTTTAAAGACACCAGGAAACACCTTATGACCGGTGTATCCTACATGATCCCCTTCGTCGTTGCAGGGGGTATCTTATTGGCATTATCTGTAGTTATCTACGGGCAGGGAGCAGTACCTACGGAAGGTACCTGGCTGTATGACCTTTTCTTTATTGGTGTTGCAGGCTTCGAACTGATGATCCCTATTTTAGCCGGGTATATCGCATATTCAATCGCTGACAGAGCGGGTATCGCGCCTGCAGCTATCGCGGCACACGTGGGAAACAAGATGGGAGCAGGGTTTTTCGGAGCCATACTTGCTGGTCTAATCGGGGGAATTGTAGTATACTATCTTAAGAAAATAAAAGTGCATGATACCATCAAATCCATTATGCCGATCTTCGTAATTCCAATAGTTGGCACATTCATAACCGCAGGTTTTATGAAATGGGGTCTGGGCGCTCCCATTGCAAGTTTGACCAACAATCTTACTGCATGGCTTCAAGGAATGTCCACTCAAAGCATTGTCGTTCTGGCAATCATCATTGGTTTAATGGAAGCTTTTGATATGGGCGGCCCTGTGAATAAAGTTGCATATGCTTTTGTAATACTCTCCGTAGGAGAAGGAATCTACAATGTGCCAGGAATTTCCGCAGTAGGTGTTTGCGTGCCTCCCATCGGAATGGGGCTTGCTACATTCCTGTCGCCTAAGAAATACACAGAAGAAGAAAAAGAGGCCGGCAGGGCGGCGATCCTCATGGGTGCTGTTGGGATCACTGAGGGTGCGATACCTTTTGCAGCAGCAGACCCGGTAAAAGTTATCCCTTCCATCATGGTTGGGGGAGCTGCAGGCGCAGTCACAGCCGCATTATTCAATGTTCAATGCATGGTAGCCTGGGGAGGTCTGATCGTTATCCCGGCAATCATCGGGAAAATCGGTTTCCTGATCGCAATAGCAGTAGGTGCTGGTGTTACGGCATTAATGGTGAATGCTCTTAAGAAACCAGTTTCGGAAAGAATTGAAAAAGATTCCATTTCAAATGCGGACGATTTTAGTGTAACCATTGGTTAATCGAAAATAGGAGATGTAGAATATGAAAATCGTTGGAGTTACTGCCTGTCCTTCAGGAGTTGCCCATACTTATATGGCAGCAGAAGCCATCAGGAGAGCATGCAAGGAAAGAAATATTGATGTGAAAGTGGAAACCCAAGGGTCTATCGGCTGCGAGAATTACCTTACAGAGGATGACATCAAAGATGCGGATGCTGTTATCCTTACGAAAGACATAGACATCCAGGAAGCAGACCGGTTTAAAGGCAAACCCATCGTCAAGGCCTTCGCAGGAGACGTAATAAAAAAAGCGCCTTCCATCGTTGAGAAGCTGGTTCAATATATAGAAAGTACCAAGTAAAATGTAAGGAGCCTTCAGCTAGAAGGCTCTTTCCGCAAATCATCAGTTCAGGCAAATTAAGGATTTAAAGATCCAAATTCATACAAAATTTATTGACTGAAAAGTCAAATGATCGAGGTAAATATCAATGAGTGATTTCAAAAGCATCATCTACATACTGGCAATAACGCTTCCTACCTTATACATCCTGCTGAGGATATTCAATACCCAGCTGCGAAAAAGAAAATTAGGAAAATCTGTAAAAATAACGGATAACCGTAAAATTAAGATCAAATATGCCATCCAGCTTGTGGTTTATTATGCATTTTCCCAGATATTGATTACCACTTTGGGGCAAACGGAAACACCCCAGGAAATGAACCTGGTAAGAGGTTATGTCAGTATCCTGTTGGTGGTGATTTTTGGAACGCTCATCTATTATTCACTCCAGAAAAATGGAATTTATGAGAATGGGATCCAGGGAGAGTATGGGATCCTGTATTGGGACGAAATCAAGAACTACAATATAACGAAGGGGAAACTTACAAAAGATGAAGTGATCCTGCTTAATTCCAATAAAAGACTTTTGTTTAAAAATGTCAGACTGGAAGTGCCGGAGAAAAGCAATTCCGATTTTGTGAGGATCATTAAAAAGAAAACACAGGTGCTGAAAAAATAAAAATCACCTTTGATGGATACATTTAAATTAGGGAGGTTATGCCAATTGGACGAATATTGTAAACTTTTAAACAAAATTGCTGAACAGGAAGAAAAACTCAAATTCAGCTCCTTCAACAGCATAAATGCTCTTGAACTGGGTTTGCAGCTTATCGAACTGGGAAAGAAACAGTCAAAGCCAATTGCAATCGACATCAGGGTCAATGGTCATCAGCTGTTTCACTATTCCTTTGATATGACTTCCATTGATAATGACCAGTGGATCCTGCGAAAAGCAAGGGTTGTGGAACGATTCGGGAGAAGCTCGCTGTACATGGGTACAAAGCTTAAAATCGAAGGCAAGACCGTTGAAGAAAAATACAACATATCATCCTCAGAATTCGCATTCTATGGCGGTTCCTTTCCCATAAACCTCAAGGATACAGGAACGATCGGAGCAATCACCGTATCTGGATTGAAACAGACAGAAGACCACGATCTGGTGGTTGAAGGGATAACCTTATTCACGAACAGGAAGGAGTAAGTATTTATGGATAAAATATTTATTACCGGTGGAAACGGATTTCTTGGAAGTCGTATCATAAAAACCTATTCGGATCGATACGAGTTTATTTCCCAAACCTCAGACAAGCTTGACATTACCGATGAGAATAAAGTATTCTCAATCATTAAAGAAACGCGGCCGGATTATATTATTCACGCAGCTGCCATTGCCGAAACGAAGTTTTGCGATGAAAATCCTGAAACCGCCTATAATATTAACGTTAAAGGCGCAGTGAATATAGCAAAAGCAGCATCCGCTGCAGGAAGCAAAATGATTTTTCTCAGTACGGAGCAAATCTTTAATGGCAACAGCGCTCCTGGTCCGTTTTCCGAGGATGCGATTCCTTCGCCGAATACGGAATACGGCAAAACCAAACTGAAAGCGGAAGAAGAACTCCGGATGGTTTCTGATGAAATATGGATACTCAGGCTAACCTGGCTTTTCGGTCTTCCTGAAAGGAAACTTAAAATAAATCCGAATATCCTTTGGGATACCATCAAGGCCGCATATTCCGGAGAACAAATCCCAGTGCCTTCCAATGAGTTTCGGGGGCTGACTTATGTTTATGATCTGGTTGACCAGCTGGAGAAGGTGTTTCATATGGAATTCGGAACCTACCACACAGGAAGCCATAATGACATGAACAGATATGAAGTCAGCCGATATATCCTTCAGCTGATTGGCGTTTCCCAGGCTAATATTGAAAAATTGATCGTTGAAGATTCAGACAAATACAAGGACAAAATCAGAGACGTGAGACTGAACACGGCGAAGATCAAAAATCATGGATTCATCTTTGAAGATGCACAGGAAACCTTGGAAAAATGTCTGAAGGAGTTCAATGTTACGAGATAAAGTTAAGAAAATGACACTTATGAAATATCGTTAAAAATTATAAAAATACCACTGTTTGAAATAATGAAAACAGTGGTATTTTTATATTAATGGTAAACATTTGCCACATTAATGGTTAAGCAAATGGTACGTTTCCAAGTATTGTAAACCTTTGAGTTCAATGATACTATAAATCCATCGAGCAATAGACAAAGTTAATAAGATGCCACATTCCGGGTGAGGTGAATTTTTGAAAAATATTTCAAATGAAAGATGTCAGCGGATTCTTCAGATCCTGATCTCCGAAAGGGAACCGATTACTTCAGAAGAACTTGCCAAAAAATTAACGGTATCAAACAGGACTGTCAGAAACGACCTGGATAAGGTGGAAGAATATTTGTCCAAGTTTGAAGGCACTGAATTGCATAAAAAACCAAGGATCGGTATTTGGCTGGAAACCACCGACCAGTCCAGGCAGGTCCTTTTGAACAGCATCAAAAGCGGACCGGTATATGCAGACCCATATTCTTCACTGGAACGGCAAAGGTATATCATAAAACGACTGATGCAGACGGAAGAACTCTTAACCATGCAAGTCTTGGCTGATGAAATTTTCGTCAGCAGGGTAACGATCTACAAGGACCTGGAGGGTGTGGAGGAATGGCTCGCCAAATACGAGTTGAAGCTAAATAAAAAACAAAACTATGGAATTGAAATCGTTGGGAAAGAAACCAATTGGAGAAAAGCGGCAACAGCTCTTCTTATCGAACTTAAGAAGGATGATCGAAAGGGAAAAGAAAGTCAAACTGGTTACCAGCGGCTGAATCCTATTGATTTAAATCACATCAAGGAATTGATACCAACGATTGAAGACAGAAAAATAGAAAACATCCTGATCCAGGCAGAAAAGCGTATGAAGTACACTATTTCTGATGAAGCCTTTATTGCTCTGCTGATCCATATTGCTATCAGCATTGAAAGGATCAAAGGAAACAAAGACATCAAAATGCCCCTGAAACAGCTTGCAGATTTGAAGGCGAATAGTGAATATGAAATAGCAGCGTGGATTGCAAATGAGTTAGGCAGAGAACTTGGCGTTAAAATGCCAAAATCCGAGATAGGATACATCACGTTACATCTTTTGGGCGCGAAACTTTTCGGTCCCACAAACAGAATCAATGATCCGGAAAGCATTTTGAATAATCTGGAACCTGAAATCATCCAGCTGACAAGAGATATTATCGCCCTTACAGAAAACATTCTTTCAGTAGATTTTAGCCATGATGACAATCTCCTCACTGGATTGGCCCTTCATTTACGGACCACAGTAAAACGGCTCAAGTACGGACTTAGCCTCAGAAATCCACTTTTGGATGAAATCAAACGAAAATTTCCCAGTATTTTTGGGGCGGCATGGGCAACCAGCATCCTCTTTGAAAAGAATTTTGGGATAAGGATCACGGAAGAAGAAATCGCTTATCTGACGATCCATATCGGGGCAGCCCTGGAACGGATGAAAAGATCAGCCAGAGTTCTTGTGGTATGCTCCAGCGGTATCGGTACATCACAGCTTGTGGTAAGCCGGCTGGAGAAAGGTGTAAAAAATCTTGATATCGTAGGGGTGACATCCATCCATGATGTTGACTACTACAGGACATCGGAATATGACTTTATTATAAGTACGGTTCCCTTCAGCCACCCCGAGAAACAGGTGGTGCTCATCGATGTTTTTACGACAGATGAAAACATTAAGATGATCAATGGTTTAATAAATTCCAAAAATGGTAAAAATACTATGAAGGCAATAAAAAATGAGGAAGATTCCATAAAAGAGATCTTCAAAGAGGATCTGATCTTCATAGATGTAGAACTTGACAGTAAAGAAGAATTGGTAAAATATATGGGCAAGAAATTGACCGAAAAAGGATATGTTAAAAAAGGGTTCATTGAATCGGCGATCAAAAGAGAGAAATTAACTTCTACAGCGGTGGGGAATGGAGTAGCCATACCTCATGGGGAACAGCAATTTGTAATTAAACCGGTGATTGCTGTGTCCAGGCTGAAAAAAAAGATCGACTGGTCTGGAAGCCCGGTAAAAATTGTTTTTCTGCTGGCTTTAAAATTTGAAACCGGCAAAGATACACGTAAATTTTTCAAGAAATTTTATAACATACTGGATGATGATTTGGTATTAAAAAGTTTATCAGAAGCCAAAAGCCCAGAGCAGCTGCTTCAGTGTATTGTAACCGAATCGTAAGAAAAAATATAAAAAGTAGAAAGAAGGATAAAAATGGGAGATATCATTAATAAAAAAATGATCAAGCTTGACCTGGCTGGAAACACCAAGGAAGATGTCATAAAGGAATTGGCACACCTTATTGACGGAGAAGGAAGGCTTTCAGACTTTAAAGCATACTGTGACAATGTGTTTGAAAGGGAAGCCATGTCTACAACCGGAATT
>JAAXUP010000203.1 GCA_013335935.1 Eubacteriaceae bacterium
AAAGAAGAGCGTTACTGTAATCGGCTGACCCGGTTTGCTCCGCTTCCCGGCAATCACGTTGCCTGCCTGCGGCCGACGGTAGAAGGAGTTCACCGGAGAAGAAACTTCGGTGGGATTGAGTGGATAATTCGGGGACGACATTCACTTCAGTCACTTTTCACCCCGATACAACACAGCTTTCCGACAACTTCCAATGCCGATACCCCTACAGACCTGATCCTCGCCACATGAACTTCACCTCCACTCTTTTCCCATAAAAACCTAAAGAAAACACCGTCCCCTAATTCTCCCAAAATCCAGTTGATCAAGGCATCAGCCCGAGGATTTCACAGCTTTGAAAGTTATTGAACTCGAATCCTGTTTTATTGTGGTAAGCTCAATATGGCAATCTGATCATACAGTATTTTGCTTGTGGCATATCCATTAAATTTTACGAAGCACCAACAAGAATATTATTTACTCGGATATTTTTACGCCTATAATATTTTTTGGAATTATTTTTCCATTTTTTATTGCGTGATTCAACATCTCCGTAGCGGTTATATTATATTTTAAACTATCAATTAATGGATAACTTTTCAATGATGTATTTATTACTCTACCCTGCACCCTATCATTTATTATTTTTTCTATAAATGGTATTGGTGCCCAAATAGCCTCTATCTTATGTTTAGCTTCTGTAACAAGTTCTTTTTTATACAGTTTCCCTCCAATACTTACAGAGTATGCATTTAAATCCCCACCACTTCCTTTAGATGAATATATATTTGCAGATATAAGATAATCGGAATACCCAACAATCACACCCCAATCTTCGGGATTGACCCTTTTTAATCTTGGGTTCTTTTTAATTTTTAATTCATCAAGGTATTTCTGCTCTATATCGACTAAATAAATCCTATTCACACATAATTCAACCTTATTCGACTCAGAAGCATTTACCTTTAGAAAGGAAAGAAAATCGACATTAGAAACCAAAGAATCTGAAATTATATGATTATAAACCGGCTTCTCATTGATAAGTCGTGAAACAGGCTTTGCATCTTTTGTCAGACAGTTATCAGAGCCAAGCATAAATATTTTTAAATCCTTTATATTTATTAAAGAACCAATTAATAGAGATGGATCTGGTATCGGCATATCAAGTATAACCGTCTGCGTCTTTTGGTTGAAAATATCAGGCAAGATATTTGATATTTCAATTCCTTTCCCCGGCTTCGCTTTTAGAGAAGAGAAGGGAATGAAACAAAGGAAAAAAACTGCGAAGATTAATTTTTTCATTGCAACCCCCTTTAATTTTTGATATAAAAGTGTAATCGGCTGACCCAGTTTGCTCCGCTTCCCGGCAATCACGTTGCCTGCCTGCGGCCGACGGCAGAAGGAGTTCACCGGAGAAGAAACTTCGGTGGGATTGAGTGGATAATTCAGGGACGACATTCACTTCAGTCACTTTTCACCCCCGATACAACACAGCTTTCCGACAACTTCCAACGCCGATACCTCTACAGACCTGATCCTCGCCACATGAACTTCACCTCCACTCTTTTCCCATAAAAACCTAAAGAAAACACCGTCCCCTAATTCTCCCCCTAAACACTCGATGCAAACGCCGCACCCCACTTCCTTGCATACAAATAATAAAGAGTATCCCATCTTTTTTCTATTCCATTGAATTGAAATACAATCCAGTTCCTGTCCATGGGAACTTCACTTCATGACAACAAAAACGTCATGGCAACTGTAATCTTGGAACTAAATAGCTTGGATGTGCATCAAGATACCCGACGGAAGGGATCAGATAATTTGGTGCTACAAGCTTACCTACTTATTGAAATACCGAACGTTACATCGACAATTCAAATACAACAGGTACTGCTTGAACTACGTGGAAGTCAAAGAAGGGATAATCACTTACTTTTAAAGTATAAAAACCAAACTAAAATAAAAAAGAAAAAATTGGCCTGACGAACTGCCTATGTAAGACAAGGTGACGTATGAACTTACTATCTTTTTCTGGACACCAAAAGAAGGCATACCTTACAAGAAAAGGAGGTATGAGCCATGTCCCAATCAATGCGCCGTCGCAAGTTCTCCACTTTTTTGTTGCAAGTTCAGTAAGTAAACGAGGTCAGCGAAATACTTCCAACCATTATATAACGACATTCACTTCAGTCACTTTTCACCCCTACAGACAGGGCTCTCGTCGCATGGGCTTCACATCTAATCTCTCCCCATAAACACTCGAAGCAAACGCCGCACCACATTTCCTCACATACAAATAATAAAGAGCGTCCCATCTTTGTTCTACAAGCTTACCTACTTATTGAAATACCGAACGTTACATCGACAATTCAAATACAACAGGTACTGCTTGAACTACGTGGAAATCAAAGAAGGGATAATCACTTACTTTTAAAGTATAAAAACCAAACTAAAATAAAAAAGAAAAAATTGGCCTGACGAACTGCCTATGTAAGACAATGTGACGTATGAACTTGCTATCTTTTTCTGGACACCAAAAGAAGGCATACCTTACAAGAAAAGGAGGTATGAGCCATGTCCCAATCAATGCGCC
>JAAXUP010000204.1 GCA_013335935.1 Eubacteriaceae bacterium
CTCAGATAATTTAATAAAATTAAATTCTTGCATCTTTAAATGAAATCAGATAGCCTTGCTTATCTGAACCATGTATCCTGCATTTCGCAGACAATATTTTCCACAATATTTTAATAATATCAACAAAAAAAAGCTTAAGAATAAACAACTAAAAGAGAACCCCAAACTAAATTTTTGCAACACAAAAAGGCAGGCCGAAAAATACCCCTTACCTACCATTTAAACCGATCTCCATAATGAAGTAATCTATCTCAATTTAAGCATTCACCCCTTTCAAAGAATTACGGTTTTATGGTTCTGTAATTGAACAGTCTTCACAGCAGCGTTCATACCACTGAAGAACACAGGCATCAATTTGTTCAAGGGCACCTTCATTTAATATTTTAATTAGATCAAGGGGTTCGGGTAAATCAAATGTTTTACGCAAAAGTTTGTTGAGTTCTGTGTCTCTGGCAACGGCATACGTTTTTACACCCAAAGGTAAAATTTCTCCTTCAACCAGGAGCATATCCCCCATACTTTCCTGTATTTTTTTCTCTGTCGTCTTTACCCCCGCTTTTTCTGCGTAGGATCGTAAAAACGTGAGCATAAAGTAGGCAATGATCTTCAAAAAGATATACGCGTCAATCCGTTCCGGTCGTTGGTAAATGATCTTCCCCAAGTCCAGAATCCCTTTCATATCCTTAAATTCTACCTCTACCTGATCTCTGCCACGGTATTTTTTAACCAATTGATTCGCATTCACTTGCTCTTTTTTGTAATTGGTAAGTAAAGCGAATATCCCATCATACTTTTTTTCAGCACTTAGAGCAATCTCATCCCATAACCAATTTAGGGATATAACACCGCTTTCACTTTCAGAAAGAGTACACTGTACGAATTTTTTGGTATTGGAATAAGCTTTAAGTAGTTCGTCCAGTTTGATCTGACAATGCTTAAGCTCTCGAAATTTCCGTTGATTAAGTTTTAAGGTAAATTTGTTCAGTTCTTCCTCTAACTTCATTTTTTCGGCGTCTCTTCTAAACTTTTCATGTTCTGCTTTTACTTCATGACGATAAAACACACATCGCACTTCTATTTCCACGGTCTGAATAGAACCCTTGGGACGACGCTTCTGACCTGGTTCAAGATCCGGCTTTATAATGTCCTTCAAAATCCACGTGGTCTCAAACGCAGTCAAGGGCGGCTCTATTTTTCCACTCACTTCTCTTGTAGAACGATATGTGATCGATTTCCATAGTTTCTGTTCCCATGCACCTTGAATACGCTCGCGAACTTCTCTTGATGAAAGACCCATTTTAAGTGGAGAGACCCAGAAAACCAGCCGCTCATCTTGATGGTCCATTAAAAATCGTATGTTGCTTGCTGTAGGATAGATTCTGTCCATTAAAAACTCGACGGCACCATCATCAGCAATTCTGTGAACACTGTTATACACATCCGGTAAAGTGGTTGAATCAGCGGTATTTCCAGGGAGCACTCCAAAACCGACCGGCATTCTTGAACCCGAAGCTATGACGAGACTTACAATTAGTTGGGAAAATGAATCCCTTCCACGTCCGGGTACAATCTTTGGAGCCTCTTTAAAGTCTCCGGATAATTGTAGAAGTGTCGTGTCTAAAATGAATTTGTTAAGGGGTATACCTGCTTTTTTGCTGGAATCCATCACCAGGTTGTAAAGAACTTCCTCCATGGACTTTTTGTCTCCACCTAATTCAGTCAGTGCCCTTCCGATACGATCATCATTTAATAATTTTGGGTCTATCCCAAGCAAGGGTCCGGTTTGCCACTTCTCAGCCATTTCTTCATATTGATAGGCCCGTGTAATATGCCGTGGGCAGGCGATCATGTCGGCGACAAGAAGGCTTAGAACAACACCGATACTCGGTATAAGGGAAGATTTTTCCGGATCTTGGTAATGCTTCTTTAATTTCTCGATAGATGTATGTTCTTCACCCAGTAACTGATCGATATGCTTAGCAAAACCCACATATTCAAGTATGTGCATGCCCATTAGAATCGCCCCCGCAGGGGATGCGTCAATTTCATTTGAAATCGCTAATTGGGGGACTAACTGGTTCTGTGCTTTTTGGGGTAGTTGTTTCATGATCGACAACATAATAGAACCTATATCGTTCATGATATACAACCCCCTGAACAAACTAAATAATAACGGTTATTATTTGACCTCATAGTCCTGCCTCCTCGTTTTTTACAGTATTCTGAGATCTATCATATAATTTTGTTTGCAGGCTAGCCAGTGATAGAATAACATTTATGTTAAAATATTACTTTTTACCGGATTATGTCTGCGAAATGCAGGATATATCGGCTAAATGATGCAATATAGTTAGTTAATTCGATACACAACCGAAAATTCCGCTTCTTATTATTTACAACTACTGACAGCGATATAGGATTTGACCACAAAAAATCTGACCACAACTAACCATAAAAGTTGCCAGGCGGCAGGAATCATCAAAACTGTATAGAATGAATGACAATGGTACTTTCGCAGTTTATATTTCAAGCAGGTACTTATAGACGAAATGAAGGGGAGAAGCAGAAA
>JAAXUP010000205.1 GCA_013335935.1 Eubacteriaceae bacterium
GACGAAACGTCCCCGTGTATTTTTTGGACAGACGAAACGTCCCGGTGTATTTTTTACCCGTGTATTTTTAAAGAATTTCCAGGATTTCTTCCTTGAGCTTAAGGCTCTCGGGTGATAAAAATCTCTCAAGTTTATTATCCCGGTTAAAATCGACGGAAATTTCCCTTTTGATCACAGCCGGGATTTTTGAAATTACATAGATTCTGTCAGACAGCAGGATCGCTTCGTCGATATCGTGTGTGATCAGAAGGATCGTGTTGTTCAGTTTCATTTTCATGTCAAGGAGCCATTTCTGCATTTGACGCCTTGTAATGGAATCCAGGGACCCAAAGGCCTCATCCAGCAGGAAGATTTCCTCAGAAGTCATGAGCGTTCTCAAAAAGCTTGCCCGCTGCCTCATTCCTCCTGAAAGCTGAAATGGAAAACTCTCTTCATAACCTTTCAGCCCTACCAGCGGAAGGTAGGCTTCAAGTTTTTCTGCTATCAGTTTTTTATCGGTCTTTTTTAACATCAGGGGCAGAGATACATTATCGGCTACATTTTTCCAGGGTAGTAAAAGATCCTTCTGCTGCATATAACCCACGGAGCCATTTACTGTGACCTCCCCTTCATCATAGTCGATGAGACCTGCGATGATGTTGAAGATAGTGCTTTTGCCGCTTCCGGAAGAACCAAGGATCGTTACAAATTCACCTTTATATACCTCAAGAGATACATCATGCAGCACTTTTAGTTCGCCGAAATCTTTTTTCACATGATTTAGTTTTATTACCAGGCTTTTATTTGCTGCCTGGGAGGAATTCATTGGTAAAGGCATCCTTTGCATCAAGCTCCTTCTCGAGCAGACCATTTCCCATGAGGAAATCGGCATAATCCTGCCATACTGCTTCCTTCATTATACCCCATGAATCAGCCCCTTTGGAATACTCTGCAGAAAGGAATTTCTGACTTTCCATCACAAGTTCTTTGTCTAGTTCAGGAGCATATTTCAACAGGATATTCGCCGCCTTATCTGGATTTTCAATGGCATATTCGTAACCTTTTGCTGTTGCTCTAAGAAATTTTTCAACTTTTTCAGGATCATTGGAAATAAGCTCATTATTGGTGATCAGAAGTGGTGTGTAATAATTAAGTGCAGGATCAAGATCCTTCACCGCTACGTAATTCAAATCTATTCCTTTTAATTTGGCTTCGATTCCTGTCCAGCCTTCGAATATCCACACAAGATCGATTTCTTTTTCCGTTGCAGCAAAGAAATCGTCAGTTCCTATATTGGTGACATTTAATTTTGTGTAATCTGCGCCAGCTTTCGTCATTACGGCTTTCAGCACGGCTTCCTCCGAGGGGGATCCCCAGCCCCCATATACCTTGCCTTCAAAATCCTTTACCGTATTGATACCGGCTGTTTTTCTGGAAGCAAATCCTGAGGTATTGTTCTGGATGATCGTCGCAATGGCCTTCACCGGCAGCGGATCCTTACTTGTCAAAGCATAGGTCACTTCTTCCTGATAGCTGACTGCAAAATCACCTTTTCCGGTGGCTACAAGCACGGCAGCGGTTCCTTCACTTGGCTGCACAATTTGAACATCCAGACCTTCATCTTTGTAATATCCATTTTCAAGGGCTACGTAAAGCCCGGTATGGTTGGTATTTGGTGTCCAATCCAGTATCACGGTGGTCTTATCCAGTTCCCCCCCGTTATTTGTTCCACTGCATGCTGAAAGTGCCAATGCAGATGTCAGCAGTATTGCAATTATCGCTTTTTTCATCATTTACTCTTCATCCCTTTCTGTTTGCCAATGTAGTGTTTTCTTTCCTAAGTATTCTATAAAATAGATGATTGCAATGCTCATGAGTACGATCACCAGTATCGATGCAAATACCTTGTCCAGGGAATATGCATTTTTTGCTCTTAACATGTACACTCCGATCCCTCTGTCTCCTCCAAGCCATTCCCCAATCACCGCTGACATGATCATGTAGGTAGCAGCTATTTTCAATCCTGAAAACAGGTGCACCATGGCAAATGGCAGTTTTAGATGGTAGAAGGTTTGCATTTTTGTTGCATTCATTGATTTAAAAAGCCTTAAATAATCCTCATCAATGCTTTCCATCCCGTTCACCAGGCTTATTACCACTGGAAAAAAGCAGGTAATGATCACGATGACGATTTTAGGCAAGGTTCCAAACCCGAACCAAATGATAAACAGGGGTGCCAGGGCAATTATGGGTATCGTCTGAGAAATCACCAGTAAAGGATAAAGCGCTTTCTTGATGATTTCCAGGCTGTCCATCAGGATCGCTAAAATGAATGCCAATAAAATAGCCCAGGCAAATCCAATGAAAGCTTCGTACAGCGTCGTTCTGGAGTGGTATGAAATTAGTTCAAAATCTTTTATGAGGGCTGTCAGGATCTCCGAAGGAGATGGCAGGATATATAAAGGAACATTTAGCGCATCAACCGCAATTTGCCAAATCACTGTTATAATGATCAGACTCCCCAATGGATATAGCTTATCTGTATTTATAAATTTTTTCATCCATTGTTACCCCTTGC
>JAAXUP010000206.1 GCA_013335935.1 Eubacteriaceae bacterium
CTCCAATGTCGTGCTGCAGCATGCACGCAACAGCGCCGGGATTCTGTACCCTTCAGTAAGGAGGGTGACCCCGAGAGGTCCGAAAGGCAGGCCGCTGGCCAGGCCGGTGCTGATTCATCTCGACATCCACGATTACAGGGTTGGCTGAGCGGTGCGGAGCCGGTAGGTTTCTGGTTTTATTCGAATGCTTCGAATGCATGCTATTTTGCTCAATACAGCCCGCCATAGTTGCTCTGCTATGTTATTATAGGAATAAATAAATTTTTGATATTTTAAAATGAAAACATGCTTTTTGTGGGTTATTTGAGAAAGTAAAAATCGGATTTTTTTTGGATTGGTTAAAAATATATATGAAGGACTTTTTTTTTTAGGTTAACCTATTCGCTATAACTATGCCTAAAGTTCCAGCTATAACTGAAATCAATCTTGTTTTTCAACAACAGAAGCCGTTAACAGAAGGATTGGGCGATGATATATGGATTGAGGCGATAAAAATAGTTCCCTCTATTTTGTGGTTTCTTTTTGCTGTGGTATTGATTATTTGTTATCGGGAGCAACTTGTTGGAATAGTGTCAAAAATTGATGGCTTTGAATTTGGAGGTTTTAAACTTAATTTTTTACGTGATTCCTTCAATGGTATAATCGACATGGCTGAGAAAAATAAGCAATGGAAGGTTATTGTTCCTGAAAAAGATAAAGACCGAGCATTGAAAAGGGCTCTCAGAAATAAATCGCTATTTGAGGGTTCTCGACTTCTTTGGGTTGACGATTGTCCTGAAAATAATAATAATGAACGACGGATGTTCCAGAAACTCGGGGCTTATTGTGATTTTGCCCAATCAACCGAGAGTGCTATTCAGAAATTGCGAGATTTCGAGTATAATTTTGTTATATCCGATATGAAAAGAGGTGCCAATGAACAGGCCGGACTGGATATGTTGGAACTGTTTGATTCTGCTGGCATTAGAATTCCTGTTATTGTTTATCTCGGGTTGTATGATGTAGGTAAGCCTGTGCCTGCAGGGTTATTTGGTATTACGAATCGGCCGGATGAATTGTTGCACCTTATGATTGATGTTTTAGAGAGAAACAAGGATTTGAACAAAAGTTGATTATGAGTAATCAAATTTCAAGCAAGAGGTTTCTTGCTCATTTTTGTGATAGTAACCGAAGGGATAAAAAGTTTTGTTTTATTCTTGGGGCTGGTGCTTCACGTTCATCCGGGATACCTACAGGATCTGAATTGGCAAAGATATGGTTTGATGAAGTTCGGGAGATGCTCACCGAAACCGAACTGAATGAGTGGATTCAAAAAGAGAGTATTGATGAACTGAATCTCGCAGCACATTATCCAAAAATTTATGATAAAAGATTTGAGCTGAGCATGAAGGATGGTTATGCTTTTCTTGAAAAGCAAATGGAGAGTAAAGAGCCGAGTTGTGGATATGCATTTCTTGCATGGATTTTAAGCGAAACTGTAAATAATATTGTTATTACTCCCAATTTTGATAGTCTCACAGAAGATGCTCTTTTTATTTATACCCAAAAGAAGCCATTAGTGGTAGGTCATGAATATCTTGCGCAATTTATAAATCCAAATACAGCCAGACCTCTTATTGTTAAAATTCATCGAGATATATTTTTTTCTCCAAAAAGTTCACAAGGGGAAATCGGGAAAATGGCAGATGGCTTTGTTGATGGTTTGCGATCCATATTTAAATACTATACGCCTGTAGTTATTGGTTATGGTGGTAATGATGGTAGTTTGATGGGCTTTCTCGGTCAAATTGAAAGTATTGAGGGTAAGATATTCTGGTGTTATCGTGAGGCGGATGGTATGCCGGATGATAATATTTTGAGTTTGGTTGAAAAACATAGTGGTCGAATTGTATCAATAAAAAGTTTTGATGATCTTCTGATTCAGATTGGTGATAAGTTAGGGATTTCAAGGTTAGATAATGTCGTGCTTGATCTTGCACAAAAGCGGGCCGAAAAATATAAGGTTCAGATTGAAAAAATTAAAAATATTGAAGATAGAAATACTGATACGGAAAAGGCGCTTTCGAATATAATGGAAAGAGGTTTCGAGAAAGATTGGCTTTATTATATTCTGCTGGCGTATAATGAAAAAGATCTTAAAAAAAGTGAAGCTATTTATAAGGAAGCAATAGATAGGTTGCCGGGATCACCTCAAGTATTTGGTGCCTATGCGATCTTTTTGAGTAATGAGAAAAAGGATATGTCAGAGGCGGAGAAGTACTACAAGCTGTCGCTAGAGGCTGATCCCAAAAATGCGAACAATCTTGGCAACTATGCAAACTTTTTGAAGAATGAGAAAAAGGATATGTCAGAGGCGGAGAAGTACTACAAGCTGTCGCTAGAGGCTGATGCCAAACATGCGAACAATCTTGGCAACTATGCAAACTTTTTGAGTAATGAGAAAAAGGATATGTCAGAGGCGGAGAAGTACTACAAGCTGTCGCTAGAGGCTGATGCCAAACATGCGAACAATCTTGG
>JAAXUP010000207.1 GCA_013335935.1 Eubacteriaceae bacterium
TGATCAGCTACAAGGCCATTTCTCTGGGCTATATTTTTCTTACCCTGGTGATGATCACTGGAGCAATCTGGGCAGAACGAGCCTGGGGCAGGTACTGGGCATGGGATCCTAAAGAAACCTGGTCCTTTGTCACCTGGATCATTTACTCCATCTATCTCCATGTGCGGATCATAAAGGGCTGGAAAGGCAGGCGTGCGGCGCTGTTTGCAATTGTGGGCTTTTTATGTGTTCTCTTTACCTACATTGGGGTTAACACATTGCTGCCAAGCGTACACAGTTATGTTTAGATCGATCATAAGAAAATTCAATTAGCCTCGGATTCCCATCCGGGGCTTTAACATTTTTTTGATGTTAATCCCATTTAACCAGGTGTTAGACTTAGGTGCAGAAGGTTTATATAATGAAAACGTGGTAATTGTAAACAATGTGTATGGGGAATTTCAGCCAGACTGTTTGCCTGCGTTGGAATCGATTACTTGTTTAGAGTTCAGGATGTAAAATCTGAAATTAGCGTATGATCAAATGTGGAGGGAAGAAATGAAAGAAATTAGAACGTATGAGTCGCTTACACAAGAGGAATTGAAAAAGTCATACAGCAGCTACATGGAAAGGCCGATTACACCGCCAAATCCAGTACTGATGGAAATTCTTAAAAAAGGTCCCATGGACCCAGCTAAAGCACTGTACCCGGAAAACATCAGTGAACTGATGAGAGCAGGCTATAGTGAGGTGGAGACCGGTTATTGTATCCTTCCAAACGGTGCAGGTTATGTTGCAGTAAACAACCAGTTTCCTGGAGTAACCATTGAGATGCTAAAGTGGTGGTTTTCATGGCATGCCTTAGAAGATATGAGGTATATGCTTTGGTTTAAAGATGGACACCATGGAATTGAAATCAGCCAGGAAGATAGAAAAGCGATCCTTGATCCAGCCACATCCATTGACGATAAGGTCCACGGCAGAGTACACCACGTCATCGAAGATGTAGGCGGAGGAGTCGAGGATATTACGATTGAATTTTTAAGCCCTGAGAAAATGGGGTTTGACATGTCAAGATTCGATGCTGAAAGCTTTGCAGTTTTCGGTGCCAACGGAATTTCTCAAAATCGTTCTGGAGGACCGAAGGCTCCTGCGACAATGTGTCATTTTATCCGTAAGACTGAATCAGGAGTGGAATCCAGAACCCGCTTCTGGATGGGCTATCACATGATCGGAGGAAAACCGGTTAAACTTCTGCCTGATGGGATCAGAATACCTGAGGTGGCACCGATGGGTCTTGCATTCCATAATGTCATGGAATACACAAATCTTGCGGCGTTTCTACCAGGTCTCTACCTCGAGATGGATGGAAAAATTGAATAATTAACGATCGAACTATCAAATCAAATATCAACAAATTCAATAAACGGAGGAAAAAATATGAAGATGATGGAAACAGATGTTATTGTAATTGCGGCTGGATTGTCAGGACTGGCAGCCAGTATCGCAGCAGCAGAAAATGGGGCAAAAGTCATCACGTTTGAAAAAGCAAATACACCCGGAGGTGCTGCGAATATGGGAATGGGTCCCTTAGGTGTAGGATCTTCAATCCAGAAGAATCAAATGGTTGCACTCACACCGGGAGAAGCATTTAGAAAACATATGTATTATACGCATTATCGTGTGGATGCCAGACTTGTTCGGGATTATTACTTTAAATCTGGTGATACTATCGATTGGTTAATGGATATGGGTGTAGAATTTGTTGGTGTCCAAAGAGCATTCAGCGCACCAGAAGCGACAAGAGCCTACTCAGATGGTGAATTTACATGGCATGTCGTCAAACCTGAAGGTGGGGGAGCACCAGGTCCACGATGCGCATCAACAATGATAAAGCGGATGACAGAAAGAGCTGCAGATTTGGGCGTTCAGATCATGCTTGAGACCCCAGTTAAAAAAATTATTATGGAAAATGGAAAAGCTGTTGGGGTTATTGCCAAAGATAGCAATGGAGACGAAATTGAAGCCAGAGGGAAATCGGTAATTATTGCAACAGGCGGATTTGGCGAGAATCCACAAATGATTCAGGAAGAAACCGGATATGAATTTGGAAAAACCATATATAATTTCGCAATTCCCGGCATGAAGGGCGAAGGAATAAAAATGGCCTGGGAAGCCGGTGCAGGACACACCCAAAGCACTATGGAATTAATGTATCAGCTGCCGGACAATATGAATCACTTTGTTCTTGATGGGGCATTCCGTCAACCATGTCTATGGGTAAATAAAAACGGACAACGATTTATGCCTGAAGATCAAATAGGGAATACAACTTTTACTGGAAATGCCATCACTTCACAGCCGGGGATGGTAGCATATACGATATTTGACAGTAAAATATTAAAAAAATACAAGAAAAAAGGTCCGGATATTATCTCTCATGTCCATCCCCATGATCTTTACGATCATTTTGATGAGCAATGGGAAAAAGACCTGGCGGATGGATATGAATCCATATCCCAGGCA
>JAAXUP010000037.1 GCA_013335935.1 Eubacteriaceae bacterium
TTTAGATAATGTAGTCTACAATTCGATAAATGCATTTAGCTCAGATATTGAAATGGAAGCTTTATCTACACTGCCAATAGAAACTGCAGTGGTTCAGGCATATAATCCTGGTAGCAAAAAAATTGATAGCCCTCTGAAGGCATTACTGGGGAGTGAAAAAAAAGAAGGGTTGTTAGAAAAAGCAAAAAGAGCAGGAATTGACAAGGTGCTTGTTGATATTCCAACATTAGATTTATCTAGCATTGGTACAGTAGCAAAAGCTGGAGAACTGATAAAAGAGAAACTAGGGGTACCAGTAGGGACTGCGCCTTCTAACGCAACATATGCAAGCCCATGGCTAAGGAATAAAGAAAATATAAGTACAGAACAATTTCGTGCAGTGGATGCTACAATAAATTCATATCTTTCAGCTCATGGATTCAACTTTCTATTTATGGGACCAATAGAAGGATATAAATGGGTATTTCCAGCCTGTGCAGTAACAAATGCGGTAAATATTTATGGAATGAGAGCAGAAGGGATAAAGCCAGAAACTAGTGATCATCCATACTTTAAAATTTTGTGATATTAAATATCTAATAAATTAATTGGAGGTAATAAAATGGATTCTACAATGATAACCACTTATATTGGGATTTTTATAATACTTTTCGCTGGAGCTTTTGTTCAAGGGATTGTCGGGTTTGGTTCCGCAATGGTATGGATGTCTTTTTTACCGTTAGTAATAGCTTTTACAGATGCGGCTTCTATAGTTCCACTAATGCTTACAATTTTAGGTGGTTATATGACAATCAGATTGTTCAAATATGTTCAATGGAAAACTGCGATTATACCCTTGGTGGTTTCGCTGATCTGTACAAGTATAGGTGTTTGGATTATGGCTTTTACCACTGTACAAACAATGCAAATTGTCTTGGGTATATTTTTATTTTTAATAGGTGTGTATTTCTTCGTAACCAGTAAAAATCCAATAGTTATCAAGCCTACGCCATTAAATGGAGGAATTGCAGGTATGATAGCAGGTACCTTCACAGGCTTATTAAATATAGGAGGTCCACCACTTGCTATTTACTACAGTCAAGCAACAGATGAACCGCTTCAATTCAAGGGTTGTCTTGAATTCAATTTTTTAGTTATGTATGGGTGGGCTGCTATTATGAAAGGATTTCAGGGTGTTTATACTGCGGAACTTTTAACATTCCTCATCCCCGCGACAGCTGGTCTATTAGGTGGAAGCCTAATAGGGTTAAAATTATTTGGGAAGTTTGATAAAAAAATTGTATCTCGTCTTGTATGGACTATGTTGGTTATAATGGGACTATTTCAACTTGGGAAGGCATTTAAATTATTCTAAACAATGACCGGAATAATCATGGATTTAGGGATACATTACAGTTTGAAAAGTTACCGTTGAAGAGGATGAAAAATGAGAATATCAAATCCACTTGAAGACAGATTGGAAAGTCTATGTTATGGATTAGAAAAAGATCATATGCTTGACAATGATATTAAGAACATTTTAGAGTGGGATCGCAGTTCAAGTCAAATAATAAAAGCTATCAGGTTAATTAAGGAAAAAGAGAACAGTTCAATGTTAAAGCTACCTGTTGACTTGAACTTAGAAATTAATGCTTTCCAGGATATTGCTACAAAATATGATTGCATTGAATCAATTAGCAAAATCAAGAGCAAAATTCATAATGATGTTAATGTAATAAAGACTTTAAATTGTTTAGATAACATAGATACCGAAAAAATAATTTACAGAGTGCAAGGACCGTTTTCATGCCTAATTGGAATATTCGGATCAAAATTAGTTTTTAAATGGTTGGTTAAAAATCAAACAGAGATAAAAAATGCACTTGAGAAAATCACTCAAGGATTAACAGATTATTTACTGAAGATAATTTGCAAAGGAGTGAAAATTATATCATTTGCTGATCCGTCTGGGATGCCCGATATATTAGGTGAAAGGTTTTATAGAGAGTTTGTAGCTAGTTATGATTTGAAGTTGTTATTGAAATTAGAAGAAGTTGCGAAGAATTCTATTATACATATATGCCCTTTAACTTCATTGAATTTAGAAAGATATGGATATTTAAGAGCGGAAATGATGTCAACTAAAGGAGATATGCTGTTACAAGAGTTAATAAGTATAGTATGCAATGAAAGAATTTTAATTACTGGTCATAGTTGTATTAATAATGAAGAAATAAATATAGGACATCTATATAAACTTAATACTGTAAAACAGTAAATAAGTTGTAAAGAGATTATGAAAGATAAGCGCATCACTTTATTTTTGAAGAAAAGTCAAAGGGATAAAAATTAAAAACTGATTAAAGAAATAACAGCATTCAGAACTTAGATATTGAATACACCGCAGGGTTCAAATACTAATCTAAAAAAATCAAAAGATTTCGGGTAGGTTTTAGGACTTAATCCGTTACAAGGAGGTAGTTTAATTGAAAAAAATATTAATTCCAGTTGATGGCTCAGAGTTTTCTACTCGAGCGTTAGAGAAAGGAAAAGAAATCGCTAAAGCATTTAGTAGCAGCATTGTCATTCTAAACATAATTGATATTAGAATTCCAATATCAGATCAAGCAGGAATGCCACTGGATGAAGAAATTGAACTCTCAACAAAACTTAGCTCTGAAAAAATTCTTAAGAAAGCTAGAGAACAAATTTCGGACTTAACAGAAAAAGTGGAGACTATTACTCTTCAAGGAAGAACGGCACCAATAATTGAAGAGTACGCACAAAATAATAAGGTAGATTTAATTGTCATGGGTTCGCAAGGATTGGGTTCGGGTGTTCCAAGTGCATTGATTGGTAGTGTAACAAACAAAGTAATCCATAATACCACGATTCCTGTACTTGTTGTAAAATAGTAGACTGTAAATAGTAGGTTGTTAAACATATTCCCGGAATTCATTGATCAGCAGCGTAATGCTCTGGTTGGATACATTGGCAGCAAGCAGAGTGGTAAACTTCTGCCAATGTGTTCTCGGGAGTTCATGAATCGATAAATTGAGTCCTTCTTGAAATCTGGACAATGATGGAAGGTGACATATATTCATGTACACCAATCGGTTTATGACCAATTTGACAAAACATTTTACATTATAAGAAAGTAGGATTTTTATGAGTAATATAACGATTTATAAGCTTCAAAAGTATATCCCCCTGATAAAGACAGTCCAAACATATAAAAAGGATTATATAAGGAAGGACCTGATTGCAGCTTTAACCGTGGCTGTAATTGTAATCCCTCAGTCTATGGCCTATGCTATCATTGCCGGTGTCAATCCAATTTATGGCTTATACACAGCTATAGTATCCACAATTATAGGTTCGATATTCGGAAGCTCCAACCATTTAATTGCGGGCCCCACAAACGCCGTTTCCCTCTTGATTGCTAGTAGCATGAGAAGCTTTATGGGTTTAGACAACGCATATGAAATGCTTTTTCTCATGACTTTCCTTGTTGGAGTGATGCAAATCATTTTTGGCGCCATAAAATTGGGCAAAGCAATAGATTATGTTTCGCATGCAGTAGTCGTCGGATTTACCGCAGGTGCTGGTGTTCTGATAGCACTAGGCCAATTGAACCAATGGCTTGGAATATCCATCAAGAATTCCGCTCAAATGCCGACCTTGAACAAGGTTTACTTTGTAATCACCCATATCAGCCAAACAAACTACATTTCACTTTTATTGGGTTTGTTCACCATATTGGTGATCATCACCTGCAAGAGGATAAATAAAAGCCTCCCCGGTCCTTTGATAGGCATTATAATTTCCGTTGTTCTTGTTGTTGTTTTTTCACTTGATAATTCAGGGATTAAACTCACCGGTGAAATTCCTTCCTCTCTGCCGCCCTTTAAAATGATCCACTTTACCTGGCAGTCGATACAGGATGTATTCAGTGGCGCACTGGCAATCGCAATCATCGGACTGGTAGAAGCTATCTCTATTGCTAAATCCATTTCAGCAACATCAAGACAAAAAATAGATGCGAACCAGGAATTCATTGGGCAGGGAATGGCAAATGCTATATCATCATTTTTTCAGTGCTTTGCCGGATCAGGCTCATTCACACGTTCGGCCATCAACTACTATTCCGGAGCGGTTACTCGCATGTCCGGGATTCTTTCAGGGGTTTTCGTTGCGGTGGTTCTTGTCTTTTTTGCCCCCTATGCAAAATATATCCCCATGCCAAGCCTAGCTGGCGTAATTATGGTCATTGCATACAGCATGGTCAATAAAAATGAAATGAAAAAGGTCAGTAAGGTAAAAAAATCAGATTCTATCGCGATGTGGGTGACCATTTGCGCAACGGTAGTGATGCCTGACCTTGATTGGGCTATCTATATGGGCATTATCATTTCTATTGCAATGTACCTCAAAGATACTAATAAGGTCCCGGTCAAGGTGCTCATTCCGTCACAGGAAAAAGAAAATAGCTTTATTGAGAAAGAAATCGAATTTATAGAATCCAAGGTGGATATTCTCATCATACAAATTGAAGGTAACCTTTATTTCGGCTCAGCAAGTGATCTCGAGAGCAAACTGGAATCTTTGGTGGATAAATCCAGGGTGTTTATTCTCCGGATGAAAAGTGTATCTACAGTTGATATCACCTCGCTGGATGCTATAAAATTATTTATTAGGCAGGTCAAGGAAGCAGGAGGCAACATAATTCTGTGCGGTGTCAAAACAGGATTGAACTCAATGCTGATACGCTCAAACCTGGCAAATGAAATCGGCTCCGAGAATATATTTATTTCCGAGGATGAAATCTTTGCATCATCCACAAAAGCGCTTGAAAGAGCCAGGGAGATAGTCGGAGGTACAGTTGAAAAAGGAGACTTTCGCGCTACCTATTAGTTTATTTAAAGTGTATTTTTTGTCAAGGATAAAAATGTTACATTAAAATTATGCATATGATTCGAAAAGGGCAGGTTGGAGAAAATCCGATGTGTCCTTTTTGAGAGAAAACTAATCAAAAATTAATAACACTAAAATGGAATACTGATTAATTTACTAAAAGATATAATTTCAAATCAATATAATTTCCTTTATAATCATAGATATAATTTTAAATAATATGGTCGAGATGAATATCATGGCAAAATACACAGATGAGGATATTAGAAACTGTAAAAAGATCACATGCAAAATTGCTGGAGAGTACTTAGGTATTTCTTCTATGGCAGTTAGTGTTGGAATGAGGAATGACTTGTTCCCAATAGGATTTGCAGTAAAAAGCGAAGATCGATATACCGAAAGCTGGAGCTATAATATCATTGGTGAAAGACTAATTGCATATAAATATGGAAAGATTAATACTGTACAAGTTCAAAATATTGAGAAGAGCTTGGACACGATTATTTCAAAATTTGAGGAAATGAGAAATGACCTGCTTTTTATATTAAGCGAAGACGCAAAATAGGCGACATCGAACTTTTCGAATATTCGTTTTCGCTGACTAATAATGATGATCCAGATACAGAAAATCGGATCGCAAGAAAGTTAACAAGAAGATATATCAAAGATGAGAAGCAGAAGGGGAGATGATTTTGGCACAAGTACAATCGATTACAATGACTCGAAAACAGCTCTACGATGAAATTTGGGAAATATCTGTGACCGGTATCTCGAAAAAATATAATTGTGTATATACAGAGTTGCTTAAAATCTGTAAAGAGAAAGATATCCCGGTGCCACCATCGGGATACTGGACTAAGCTAAGCTTTAATAAGCCGGTGACGAAAACCCCATTTCGATGATCGGAGGAGACTGAAGTTTCCTTACCTTTAAAAATTGAACACAGACCAATTAAGAATGTTAAAATTAATGCGGAACCAGCATCAATGCCACAACCGAAATTGGAGGAAGATAGAGTCACCCTGAAAGTGAATTGGATACACAACAACCGAATGTAGACCAATACGCTGACATACTTTCATTCATGCCAGAGGATGAAAAACTGAGAGTATTTACTACAGCTCAGGGGCTCACATTGAAAGATAGTAAATCTCAACTCCATAAAAAAATAATAGCTTATAGAAAAATAGTTACTGAATGGAACGAGAAGGACCGTAAGGAGGAACTTGCACAGAGAAGCCCGAGTAACTATATGAGTCATGCAAACAAACCACCATTTTTAGCTGGAGTTATATCAACTGAGGGGCTGCAGAGAGTATATCAAATATTAGACACATTGTATCATGCAATTGAGAAATTGGGGGGTAAAGTCAATGCAGATTTGTCACTTCAAATCCGTAATGAAAATGTTGCATTCCAAGTCGTTGAGGCACAGGATAAAATCGATCATATCCTAACTAAGCAAGAAGCAAAACAATTGATTGATTACCAAGATGAGAAGCGAAGATATTCCTGGGCAAGGGCACCAAAATTTAGAAAGCATGATTATGTGTTTAATGGTCGATTAAGATTCATTTTACGAAAAAGAATATCAGTAAAGGATACTGATAAATATAAAATTGAAGATCTGTTAGGAGATATCTTAATTGAACTTTATGAGAAATCGGAAGATGTCCGGAACGATAGACTAGCACGCGAAGAAGCTGAAAGAAAACGGTTAGAAAAAGAAAGACTAAGGGAAGAACGTGAGGAACGCTACAACATTGAAGTTGTGAGCACATTAAAGTTAGAAAATGCTGCACTCGATTATGAAAAAGCCACTCGTTTAAGAGTGTACATAAAAGCTATAGAATCATCATTAGTCGAAACAGGAACGGATGACGAAACCTCTAAATGGATTGAATGGGCAAAGAATAAGGCGGATTGGTATGATCCAACAATTGCGAGGGATGATGAGTACTTTGGAAAACGAAAACATGAGGAGAATGCAGATCAAAAGGTATTGAAGAGAATCGGTTATTATTGGAGATATTAAATTCATACCCTCATGAATATAATTTTGCGCGACGTCAAAATAGATGGAAAAACATGTGAGCAAATTGTGTAATATGATTTTCGACAAAAAAGGAAAAATAATCTGATGTTTGTTTTTCAAAGTTACCAAAATACAGAGAAAATCATTTGTGTAATTAAGTAACTAAAGAACTGTTAGCTGTTTTAGCATGAAATTCTCCCAGTAAATGTTAAGTTTTCCAGTATGGGGCGGATGGAGTAAATTCAACAAAATTAGTCCAAGATTGTTTACTTGTAAATGAATTGATGTTAAATCGGTTCATATTTATCCTGGATTATTAGCATTCTCTTTCGATTAAACAATATTATGTTTTGTTAGAATAAAATGTCTAACATTTTGGATTTGATTCAAAATGTTAGACATTTTATTCTGTTTATCAATAAAACCAAAGAAAAAGCTTGTAAAATCAATGATTTTTAAAATTAAACATTATTGATCAAAAATTGGCACGTTACTTGCTTAATAATAGAGTGTAAAAACAAATATGGAAAACAGAGGTGAAGTTATTGAAAGCAGCTGTATTAATGGGTCCATCAGAAATAGTGTACCAGGAAGTACCTGATCCGATTTGTCCTGAAGATGGAATCATCATGGAAATTGAAGCATGTGGCATTTGCGGATCTGATCTAAGAACTTATGAGGGGGGGTCATCAAATAAAGTTTATCCTTCCATCATTGGTCATGAATTTTCAGGAGTCATTGTCGAATCAAAAAATGATACCTATAAAATAGGAATGGCTTTAACTGTCGCTCCAATGATTCCTTGCGGGGAATGTTGGTTTTGCAAAAGGGGAATTCAAAACCTATGTGAAAATATGCGGGAAATCGGTCTGGCAACTGGAATTCCCGGAGGGTTTGCAGAATTGATAGCACTTTCGGGAGATGTTCTGAAAAAAGGGTGTATCAATATCATCGGTGAAGGAGTCGATCACATCCATGCGGTAATTTCGGAAACGGCATCATCAGTATTAAGCGCACATGAGAACGCAGAATTGGTCATGGAAGATCTGGTAGTGATAATCGGATCCGGTACTATAGGATTGCTTCATTCGGAGATTGCACAACTAAGAGGTGCAAAAGAAACCATGGTTGTTGAAATGAATCCTGAAAAAGTCGAGTTAGCAAAATCACAAGGATTTAAGGGTATATACAATTACAGCAGCAGCAGCGAAGAACTAAAGGCGTTGATCATGGAAAAGACAGAAGGTCGAGGTGCTGATGTGGTTATTTGTGCATGCCCTGCCGGACAAGCGCAATCTGATGCGATTCAGTTAGTGAGAAAGCGTGGAAAAGTTATTTTCTTTGGCGGCATCGCTAAAGGAGTGTATCCCCCTATAGATACAAACCGAATCCACTACAATGAAATCACTATTTATGGTGCTTCCGCTTATACACCAATGATCAACAAGAAAGCATATGAGTTGATCAGTACAGGAAGAGTTCATGCTGAGAAATACATTACGCATAAGTATCATCTAAAGGATCTTGCAGTTGCATTTAAAGATATGAAAGATGGAAAGATGATCAAGGGAGTTACAATTCCTAAATAATAAAAAGGAGGATTGAAAATGGATTTGAGAAGCGCATATTATCCTATGTTAGAGTCGATAAAAAGTGATGATTACGTCATTGCAACCTATATAGCAGAAACACCCGTGGGAATGACTGGACTACATCATGCAGTGGAAATGGCAATTGACCAAACAACAGGAACCTGGACTGAAGTTAAAGAAGAAACAGAGGAAGTAAAGTTAAAACATCGTGCAAGAGCGGTAGGAATCTATGAGATTCCAGGTGGAGAATATGGGGAGAAGGGTAAATACAGTATAATACAAATTGCTTTCCCACATATTAATTTTGGAACCAAAATAGCACTTTTGCTTTCCACTGTACTTGGGAACAATTCTTCCATGGGTCTTGTCAAACTTTTGGATTTGACGTTCCCTGAAGAATATATGAAGGATATCCCCGGTGCTAAATTTGGGATAGAAGGATATCGAAAAATCCTTGGAATCTATGACAGGCCTCTGTTATGCAATATGATTAAACCCTGTACAGGTATTGCTCCTGAAGTGGGTGCAAACCTTGCATACCAGGCAGCCTTGGGTGGCTCGGATATGATCAAGGATGACGAACTCCTGGCAGATGCCTCCTTTTCAGAAATTCAGACCCGTTTAAAGAAGTTTATGGAACGGTTAAAAGAAGCGGATGATCAGAAGCAGGAAAAAACCTTGTTTATGCTAAATATCACCGACCGCCCAGACCGCATGGTTGAGCATGCCTTAAGAGCACAGGAGAATGGCGCTAATGCGTTAATGATCAATTATATGGCTGTCGGATTCGATTCAGTAAGGATGGTCACTGAGAACAAAGACATTCAGTTGCCGGTTTTAGGACATTGTGCCATGAGTGGTGCGCTGTCTGCATCGAATTTGTCAGGAATCGATGTGAGTTTGCTGGTGGGGAAAATCCCTAGAATGCTGGGGTTGGATTCAGTATTGATATATTCACCAGGAGGAAGATTTCTTCTTGATGAGTCTAAATATACAGAAATCGTTAATATGCACCAACAACCCTTCTATCATTTAAAGCCAGTTATGCCTTTCCCAGGGGGTAGCATCCATCCAGGAGTTGTTCGAAAGACTGTGGAACGAACTGGAATCGACTGTATCATCTCGGCTGGAGGAGGAATCCACGGGCATCCAATGGGTTCCGTTGCTGGAGCGAAAGCTATGAGACAGGCTATCGATTTGGTCATGAAAAATGAAGATAATGTTGATATTGAACAACTGACTGCATATCCGGAATATCAGGCAGCCATAAAAAAATGGGGCAAGGTATAAGAAGGAGGAATTGATTTGGAGAAAAATATTACTACAGAAACATATTGTAACCTTTATCGGTCAATGAAGAATATTCGATATTTTGAGGAAGCTATACAAACATTATATAAAAAAAATGAAATCAGAGGATCTGCACATTTATACATTGGAGAGGAAGCTATAGCTGCAGGTATTTGTGAAACCCTTGATAAAGAGGATTATATTCTCTCGACACATAGAGGACATGGACATTCGATCGGCAAGGGACTTGATCCCAAATATATGATGGCAGAACTCTTAGGAAAAGAACATGGGTATTGCAAAGGTAAAGGCGGATCAATGCACATCGGTGATAGTAAGGAAGGAATCCTTTGTTCTAATGGAATTGTTGGAGGAGGAATGCCAATTTCAGTTGGAGCAGCCCTTTCAGTTAAACTTCATAAAAAAGACAATGTAATTATTTGTTTCTTTGGAGACGGAGCAGTATGCCAAGGAAACTTTCATGAAAGTATGAATATGGCAGCAGTTTGGAAACTACCTATCATTTTTGTGTGTGAAAACAACCAGTGGGCGATTTCAACCAATACAAAAGATACTGTAGCAGCAAAAGATGTGGCAGACTTAGCAAAGGCATATGGAATGAAGTCGGTTATCATTGATGGAAATGATATCCTGAAAGTTTACGAAACCGCACTGGAGATGAGGGATGAAGTGATCAAAAATCAGGGTCCAGTATTTATTGAAGCCAAGACTTACCGACTCTCAGGACATTATGCAGGAGATTCCGAAATTTACCGGACAAAAGAGGAAATTCTGGAAGCTTGGAAAGATGAGCCTATAATACGTTTCGAGGAATGGATTGCTAACAATCGTCCGGAGCTAATTGAAAAATTCAAAGAAATTGAACAGGAATGTAGATTGGAAATTGATGAGGCTGTGAAATTCGCATTAGAAGACAGTGATCCACCTGTAAGTACTGCATTGGAGGATGTATTTACCTATGGGAGTGCATGGGAGAGGAGGGATGTTTGTGAGAGAAATTACGGTAAGACAGGCAATTAACGAAGCAATTACCGAAGAAATGACACGCGACAGTAATGTGTTCATTATGGGAGAAGACATCGCCCAGTATGGGGGGTCTCTAAAGGTAACAGGAGGTTTGTACGATAAATTTGGGCCAGATCGAGTCAGGAATACACCATTGTCTGAGTCAGCAATTGTAGGCTCAGCCATTGGAGCATCGATGCTTGATACACGTCCAATTGCTGAAATTACATACTTCGATTTTGTAGGAGTATCTATGGATCAAATTATGAACCAGGCAGCAAAGTGGCAATATATGACAGGTGGTAGAGTGCAATTGCCATTAGTATTGCGAACTCAAGGAGGAGGCTACCGGGGAAACGGCGCACAGCATTCTCAAAGTCTGGAAGCAATATTTACGCATATTCCTGGACTCGTAGTAGTAATGCCTTCATCACCTTTCGATTTCAAAGGTCTCCTGAAAAGCGCAATAAGGGATAATAATCCAGTTTTGTTCATCGAACATAAAATGCTTTATAACGTAAAAGGTAAAGTTCCTTCTGAGGACTACTTTATACCATTCGGATGCGCTGATATTAAAAGAGAAGGTACTGATGTTACCGTTGTAGCCACATCGTATATGGTCAAGCTGGTAATGGACATGGCAGACGAGTTGAACAATCAGGGAATAAATATCGAGGTAATTGATCCTCGTACATTGAATCCATTTGATTTTGAAACGGTAAAAAAATCTGTGGAGAAGACCCATCGATTAGTCGTTGTAAATGAAGCACACAAGACCTGCAGTTTTGCCCGTGAAGTATCGGCAAGAGTCGTGGAAGAGATGTTTTCAGAACTTGATGCACCTGTGTTAACCGTTGGGGCACTTGATGTGCCAATTCCTTATGCAAAATCTCTTGAAGATTATGTGCTGCCTGATAAACAAAGAATCATGGACGCAATAAAAAAAGTTATGAAATACTAAGAAAAACAATGGTAACATTATCATAATAAATAGAGATTATGACAAAAGGAGGTGTGAACAAGGTGGAGCTAAACGACAATACAGAAAGAAATGAATCGGCAGGTTGTGAAAGCAAAACATTACAAATTTTATGCACGTTTGCAGACGCAGATAACAAATATGATTTAATTCGACAGATGTCAAAAATGCTCGTGGATAAGCAGATGGTTGATGAGAAATACGGTGAATTTGTCATTGATAGAGAAGAAGATTTTCCTACGGGTATTCCTTCTGAACCGATTGCGGTTGCAATTCCACATAGTGAAAATGGGTCTATTTATCAGTCAAGTATTGTAGCTGCCAAACTAATCAAACCCATAACATTTAAAAGGATGGACAAACCAGATGAGGATATCGAAGTTAAGATGGTGTTTCTATTGGCAGTACAAAGAAATGAAGAGCAGTTAAAGATGCTGGTGAAACTGATGAGAATCGTTCAGGATCATGAGCTGATCAATAGGATTTACAATTCAGAAGATTGTCTAGTACTGGAAAAACATATCAAAGCAGAAATTGAAAAAACCGAGATAGAAGAGTAGGCTATTGAATAGTAAAATGTATTAGTTATGAAGGGTAGCTTAAGATGCCCTTAACATAAATAATAAAAAAAGGGGAATTTACAATGGCTAAGAAAAGGATAGTTGTAGTATGTGGCGCAGGTTTTGCAACTTCAACAGCAGGAGAAGACGAAGTAAAGAAAATCATTAAAGAGATGAAGCTTGAAGCAGAAATTATGAAAAAACGTGTAGCTGAATTAAAAACGGTTACATCTATGGGGAATGTAGACTTGTTTGTACTGATGACCCCTACAACTATGAAATTAGACGCACCATCAGTCAATGGCGTAGCGTTCATTTCAGGAGTTGGAAAGAAAGAAGTAATTGAGCAAATCAAGAAAATTTTAGCTGAGTAATGTAACTTTAAATTAATCAAGGAGGGTAATTATGCAAACTTTTACTAATGTTTTTACTTGGATCACCGGTTTAGGTGGTGAAGGAATTATGCTTATTGCTTTATTCATACTTGGTATGGTTTTCAAACTAGGTATTGGTAAAGCGTTAAGGTCGGGTTTGACTTCTGCTTTAGGATTTGTGGGATTGAATCTCGTAGTTGGTATGTTGATTGCGGTAATGGGACCTGCAACTAGCGCTATAGTTGAAAGATTTGGTTGGCATCTTAATGTTGTGGATGTTGGCTGGGGACTAATTGGGATGTCATGGGGATCTCCAGTAGCTGGATTTATCATTATTACAGCTATAGTCTTAAATCTGATATTGCTTTTTGTCGGATTCACAAAAACACTTATGATTGACTTCTGGAACTATTGGTCATTTTGTGCTGCGGGTGCATTAGCTTATGGTGCAACAGAGAATGTTTGGTTTAGCGTACTAGTTGCAGCGATATACATGGTTATATCCTGGAAAGTAGCAGATATTGTGGCACCAAATTATCAAGAGTTTTATGGAATGCCCGGTGTTTCCTGGCCAACTGGAGCAGTAATACCGACTGCAATTATCGGTATTCCGATGGTTAAATTGATACAAAAAATTCCTTTCATAAAGGATATTAATGCTGATCCAGAACATATCCAAGAAAAATATGGAGTATTAGGAGAACCTGTAATAGTAGGTGCATTTTTAGGAGCATTAATTGGTTTCCTCGCTGGTTTTGGAGCTCAACAAATTATTATTATGAGTATTAAGATGGCAGGCGTATTAGTTTTAACTCCGAGAATGATTGCAGTTCTTATGGAAGGGTTACTCCCAATTTCAAATGCTGCCTCTGAGTTTACTCAAAAGTATATGAGTGGTCGACAAGTTTGGATAGGAATCGATGCATCAACAATACTGGGTCATCCTGCTACGCTGTCATCAATTCTAATTCTGACACCGATTGTAACATTCATGTCTTTAATCCCTGGGAATCAAATGCTTGCAATTGCTAGCTTGGTTGCAATTCCATGGTTCGTTATCCCAATGACTTCCTATGCAAAGGGAAATGTTCTTCACATTGTATTAGCATGTATCGTAATATTTGCAGTATATTTCTGGTGCGCTACCGCTTTGTCGCCAGCACATACGAATCTTGCAATTATAACTGGATTTGATTTGCCTGAAGGGGCGAAGCAGATCGGTAGTTTGTCAGAGGGTGGAAATCCAATCACATGGCTATTGATTACAATTGGTAAAATGTTAGGGCTTTAAAAAGTAATAATCCGGTGTAGCTGCCATTGTGGTTGGCTACACCGGATCATTTCAAAAACAAATTGTGCATTTTTAAGAAAGTGAGGGAAAAATATGGGAGTATCAGTTGTAATGCCAAAGCTGGGGATGACTATGGATGAGGGAGTTATACTCAAATGGCTTGTTAAGGAAGGCGATTACGTTAATGAAGGAGACCCTTTATTTGAAGTGGAAACTGATAAAGTGTCTCAGGAAGTAGAAAGTGAAGCATCCGGTTATGTACTCAAAATTATAGCTGAAGAGCAAGATACAGTTCCAGTAGGTGTAGAAATTGCGCTTCTTGGTGAAAAGGATGAAGAAATTGTAAAAACCATGTCTCCAGAAGTAACAATGAAAGAGCAACCGGTAACGGCCGAAGTTGAACAGAACAATAAGCACGAACAGGATGTTCAATCCATTGGAATGGATATAAGAACGGTAAGATCCGAAAGGATAGCGATAGCACCCCGGGCAAAAAAAATAGCTACTGAAAAAGGGGTCGATCTCACTAAAATCACGGGTTCAGGTGAAGGCGGTATGATCACTGTTGAAGATATCGATAAGTTCTTAAGTAAAAATACTGAATCGGGCGTTAAGCTTACTGGAAACCGTGCAATAATCGCCAAACGTCTTACTCAAAGCAATGTTGAACGCCCGCATGTTTATTTTACAAGGGATATCGATCTGACTGAATGTATAGAGATAAAGAGTAGAACTACAGAAAAAGTTACAATCACTGATTTTATTGTTTTTGGTATTGCAAAAGCACTGAGAGAGTTTCCCATCATCAATGCCAGACTCAATGAAGATGAAATTATCTTTAACGAAAAAATCAACGTTGGACTTGCAGTTCAAGGTAAAACCGGGCTAATTGTCCCGAAAATAAAACATGCTGACAAAATGAGTTTAGTGGAAATTTCTAAACAGAGGGAACATGTGGTTACTGGAGCAAAACAGGGAACACTGAGCCTAAAAGATTTGGAAGATGGAACTTTTACAATAAGCAATCTTGGGATGTATCATGTCGATCAATTTACTTCAATCATTAATCCTCCGGAAAGTGCGATTCTTTCTGTGGGACAATCGAAAAAAAAGTTTGTTATAACGGATAATCAGACTATTCAGATCAGAGATCTGGCAAAAATGACATTGGCAGTAGACCACCGGATTATTGACGGAGCGGATGCTGCAAAATTCTTTGATGCTTTTGCAAGAGTTCTAGAAGAAGATCTTAAAAATATGAATTAATCTATTCTTGAAAGTTGATGTCAAGAGTAATAATAAGTTAGGATGTGAGAATGTAGTGAATGAAACGGATCAGCGAAATAAATATGAATGTGATGTGTTAGTGATCGGAGGTGGACCTGGAGGGTATACTGCCGCAATTCGGGCCTCACAGCTTGGAGCGAAGGTCATTTTGGTCGAGAAAGAAAAACTTGGGGGAACTTGCCTGAACAAGGGTTGTATTCCAACAAAAATATTACTACATGCTTCTGAAGCAATGAATCTTCCGAAAAGATTTTCTGACTATGGAGTATATTTGTCTGTTGATCATATTAATATGGAACATTTGATGAAAAAGAAAGACCATATTGTCAGTCAGCTTCGAAAAGGTATCGAATATTTAATGAAAAAAAACAAAATCATTATTCTAAAAGGAACTGCAATTTTGGAAGGTCCCGGATTTGTGAAGGTTACAATTAATGACGAGATATCAGAGATCGCTGCAAAGAAAATTATCATCGCAACAGGGTCCAAAGTTAATAAATTAAAGATCCCAGGAGCAGACGGCGGTACAATTGACAGCGATACTTTATTGACAATGAATACAATTCCCAAAAGTTTGCTTGTCATCGGAGGTGGCGCAGTTGGCGTTGAATTCTCTCAGATCATGTCCAACCTTGGCACTGAGGTAACCCTGGTTGAAATGAAAAGTCAGCTTTTACCTGGCATGGACTCGGATCTTTCAAAAGTGATCGAAAAAACATTCAAAGAAGAAGGAATTAAGGTCTATGAAAATTCAGTGGTAAAGAACCTTGAAAAAAATGAAAAATCAGTAATTGTAACGATACAAAACAATAACATTGACACTGCATTAGAAGTTGATTGCGTTCTTGATGCTTCTGGAAGAATTGCAAATCTCGAGGTAATAAACTATAATTTAAATCATATAGAAATTGAGAACAACAAAATTGTTGTTAATGAACGTATGGAGACTTCTATAGAAGGTATTTACGCTATAGGTGATGTAGTAAAAGGCTTTCAACTTGCGCATGTTGCCAGCCACGAAGGTCTTGTAGCTGCTGAAAATTGTATGGGACTTAACGAAACCATGAAATACGATGCTGTACCTTTATGCGTTTATACGACGCCAGAATTAGCCAGTGTTGGTTTGTCGGAAGAGGAAGCTCTTTCGAAAAACTTAAACATTAAAAAAGGCATGTTCCCTCTAATGGCTTGCGGAAAGGCAAATGCCGTTGGAGCACCAGCAGGATTTGTTAAGATCATTACTGATTCACAGACTGATTTGGTACTAGGCGTGCATATAGCAGGAGAAAGAGCCACAGATATTATTGCAGAAGGTGTTCTTGCAATTCATATGAAAGCTAAGACTTCTGATTTAATAGAATCAATCCATGCACACCCGACCATAGCAGAATCTGTTAATGAAGCGGCAAGAAGTGTTTTTAATATGTCTATTAATATATAAGTAAGATTGATAGGAGGAACATTTGACGTGAAAGAAAAATTGCTTCAATTAATTAAGGATGAAGACAAGAAAAATCCTTTTACAGATGAGCAGTTATCAGAATTGCTTGCAATGAATAGAAGCAATATCACTTTGCTCAGAAGCAAACTGGAGATTCCAGACTCAAGAGTTCGCCGTATGCCAATCTTGATTCCAGAAATTCAGGGAATCATCGATGATAGAGAGAAAATTAGTATCGCAGATATCACCGAAGAACTAAGATCCAGAGGTTTTAAAATTTCAAAGAATAGTGTAAACCGGCTTATTACCGATAAGAAGTTGAAGTACAAAAAAAATAATACGAGTACTCCTATACAACCAGTTTCAAGTACTGAACGGAAATCTCATGCAGTTATAAAGGCGAATGAAGAGGAAGTTAATCCATTCGCTTCAATTATTGGCTGGAACGGAAGCTTGCGTAATAAAATTGAACAGGCAAAGGCATCCGTCTTATACCCTCCTAATGGACTCCATACACTAATTGTCGGGGCTACGGGAGTCGGGAAAAGCTATTTGGCAGAAGCAATGTATAAATTTGCTCTATCAATAAAAAACATATCACCGGAAAAATTTCCATTTATAGTATTCAACTGTGCAGATTATTCAGAGAATCCTCAGTTATTGCTTTCCCAATTGTTTGGATACAAAAAAGGCGCATTTACTGGAGCTGATGCTGACAAAGAGGGGCTCGTTGATCAGGCTTCAGGAGGGATATTGTTTCTTGACGAGGTACATCGACTTCCGCATGACGGACAGGAAATTCTGTTTCAATTGATTGACAAGAATCGTTTTCGCAGACTTGGGGAAACATCTTTAACCCATGAAGCTAAGGTGATGATCATTGCAGCTACCTCTGAGGATATTGAAACGAATTTGCTGACAACTTTTAGAAGAAGAATTCCTATGGTTATTGAATTGCCTGCACTTTCAGACAGAAATCTAAAAGAAAGATATCAGATCATTAAAAAATTCTTTGAAAACGAATCAGTAAGAATCAATAAACCTTTGATTATCAAATCGAGTACTTTGCGTAATCTTTTGATATATAAATGTACTGGCAATATTGGTCAACTCCGATCAGATATCCAGGTTGCTTGTGCACGAGGATTGCTCTCATATATGACTAGTGGTTCATCAAATGAGGGGATACTAATTGATACGAAATTTTTACCTTCCCATGTATCGCTAAACATGATCAACACACAATGGAGCAGGACAGATATCGAAAAAATTGTCCGAAATGACATGGTCCTCAATCCTGGGAATCTGTTTTCTGAAAATTTGATTCAGGAAGAGGATGATATTTATCACTTCCAGGAAGATATTTACAAATATATTGAAGATCAATATTATTTTCATAAAAAAGAGGGATATCCAGATGAGGATATCAGTAATTTTGTCAGTGAAACATTAGAAAAGAAAATTGAGAAGATGATAGACGATGTCAATAGGAATAAATATCAGTTCAAGAAAATTGATTTGGACAGTATCGTCGGTCATGAAATTGTACAGGTCGTACAAAAAATCATGCTTATTGCCCAAGATGAAATTGGTGAAGTGGATGATACGTTGTATTACTGTTTAGCGACGCATCTCAATGCGACTTTGCAAAGAATCCGTAATGGGCAAAATATTATAAATCCTAAACTAAATCATATTATGGAAAATAATGCAAAAGAATTCGCGGTGGCTAAGAAAATGGCTTCCCTGATTAGCTCTGAGCTATCTGTTAATATATCCGATGACGAGACTGCATTTATAGCTATGTACATTTTGAATTTTACTAAGAATAAAACCAAATCTACAAAAAAAGTCGGAGTGATTGTCATGTCGCATGGAAATGTGGCAGAAGGTATGGCAAATGTTGCAAATACACTCCTAAGTATAGACCATGTAAATTTTGTTGAAATGGCATTGGATGAAAAACCTGATTCCGCCTATGAAAGAGCTTTAAACGCAGTTGTTCAGTCAGATAATGGTAAAGGAGTAATTATTCTTGCTGACATGGGATCGTTGGAAGGATTCGGAGAGTCTATCACAAGGGAGACTGGAATCAAGACAATGACGGTAGGAAGAGTAGACACCCTGATGGTTTTAAATGCTACAAGGATGGCCTTGCTCCCTGATGCAGATTTAGAATATATTACAAATACACTACTTGAAGAAAAGACATTCAAAAATAGGAATGATTGCAAGGAAATAGCAAATAATGACAAGAGTTTGGCGATAGTTTGTGTCTGCTTTACTGGAGAAGGAACTGCAAGATATGTTCAGAATTTAATTAAAGATGAAATACTTTTAATCGATAAAAAAATCAAGGTGGTGTCAATGAGTTTTATTGATTCAGATCGTATTGAGGACAGAATTACAAGGTTAATGGGAACTATGAATATTCTCGCGGTTGTTGGCACTGTGGGTGTTGATTTACCAGGGATTCCATTTGCTTACGCTTCTGATGTTATCAAAGTCGGTGGTTTAAAGAGTTTTGTAGAAAAAGTTAAACTAAGCTATCGTGATATTGCAAGAAGTAAATATATACCTGACGGCAGAGAAGACAGTAACAGCTTATTCCGGAACGAATTTATTTTTATGGACAAGAATATTGAATCAAAAAATGATGCAATAAAGTTTCTTTGCGACGAATTATCATCTAAAGGATTTATCAAGGAAAATTATCTTGAAGGTGTGCTTGAACGTGAAGAACTGTGCCCAACATATACCGAGAGTCAGCTAGCGATCCCTCACGGATATTGTGAAGATGTGATCAAATCCACTATTGGGATATTAATTCCCCAAAAACCAATAGACTGGGGAAACGGAAGAGAAGTATCACTAATCTTGTTGCTTGCGCTTAATGATGAAATGAAAGATGAATTCCAATGGATATATAAAATCATCACAGACAGAAAAATAGTTAATCAGATCAATAACTCTAAAAGTTCAGATGAAATTATGCAAATTTTTAATAAAAAAAGAGAAGAAAAAGTTGGGTAACTGCCACGGAGTCTTAAACAAAGGAAAAAGTAATTGACTGTTTAAACCTCTGAACTTGCGATACAATTGTTGTATAGTTCAGAGGTGTATTTCTTATAGGGGGGGTCAAGGGGGGGTGCACATCTCAATGCACAACCTATTTCTGCGTATTAGTATCATCATATTGCCCAAACACATGTTGAGACAGTCGTGCTGATAGAGTGCCGAAAGCCATG
>JAAXUP010000208.1 GCA_013335935.1 Eubacteriaceae bacterium
TTGAGATCATTGCCATATTCTTCAGGTGAACAAGGACTTCCTCTGTAACCATTTCATCCAAATTGATGATGATTTGTTCGCTTCCCTCAATAGACGCGACAAGCTCGTCCTGGGTGCCTGCCCCAATGATCTTTCCTTTGTCCATTATGCAGATCCGGGTGCAAAGATATTCGACTTCCTCCATATAATGGCTGGTATAGATAATCGTGCTTCCTTCATCTCTGAGCCTCTTCACTGTATCAAGGATATACTTTCTTGACTGGGGATCGATTCCCACCGTGGGTTCATCCATAATGATCATTTCAGGCTTATGAAGCAGGGCAACGCCAATATTCAGTCTTCTTTTCATCCCTCCCGAGTATTTATCCACCCGGTCTTTAAGCCTGTCCCTGATTCCGATGATCTCAGATACCCTGTCAATGCTGGTTTCAAGTTCCTTGCCTTGAAGTCCATAGGCTCTGCCCCAGAATTTTAGGTTGTCTATTCCTTTTAATGTGGGATACAGCGCAATCTCCTGAGGAACAAATCCCAAATTATTTTGAATGATTGAAGGATTCTTAAGGATGTCCTGATCCCGGTAGTACACCTTGCCGCCATATTCCTTGATCAGTGTAGCAATGATCGAGATGGTGGTGGATTTTCCGGCCCCATTTGGCCCTAACAGGCCGAATATATCTCCCTTTTCAACGTCAAAATTTATTGTGTCTACAGCGATATTATCTTTAAACCTTTTCGTCAAATTTTCCACTTTAAGCAAAGACATGCCATTCACCTGCCCCTTTACATTTTCCATATCTTTATACCCTTTCTGTGTGTCATTGAGACTTTTCATTCGGCAATTCTTAATAACATTTTATCATAAAATTAGAATAATTAATAACCTAAAAAAGAACCCTGCAAGGGTCCTTTTTTGGCGTACATCAATCTTCAATTGTAGATAAATCTCCGGCAGGCAGGTTGAGTTCCCACGCCTTCAGCACTCTTCTCATAATCTTTCCGCTTCTTGTTTTCGGCAGTTTGTCCCTGAATTCGATCTCTCTTGGGGCTGCATGGGCTGCCAATCCATTTTTTACAAAAAGTCTTATTTCTTCCTTGAGTTCATCTGTTGGCTCATACCCTTTTCTTAGGGCGATAAATGCTTTAATGATTTCTCCTCTTATTGGATCCGGTTTGCCAATCACTCCTGCTTCTGCTACCGCAGGATGTTCAATCAGCTTGCTCTCCACCTCGAAGGGTCCAACTCTCTCCCCTGCAGTCATGATCACATCGTCTATCCTACCCTGGAACCAGAAATAACCGTCTTCGTCCATATAGGCTGAATCACCTGAAACATACCAGATATCATTTATGAAATACGACTTGAATTTTTCCGGATTCCCCCAGATTTCATGCATCATGGAAGGCCAGTTTCTTTTCAGTGCAAGATTTCCCATCCTGTTGGGTGGAAGAATTTCTCCCCTGTCATCGATAATAGCAGCCTCTACCCCCGGGATGGGTTTTCCCATGGAACCCGGCCTGATTTCCATTGATGGATAATTGCAGATCATCTGGGCGCCGATTTCTGTCATCCACCAGGTATCATGGATTCTTTTATTAAATACCTTCATCGCCCATCTTATTACCTCTGGATTTAGGGGCTCCCCAACACTCAGGATATGCCGCAAGCTTTTCAGGTCATACTTTTCCACCAGCTTATCACCTGCTCCCATGAGCATCCTGAAAGCCGTGGGTGCGCTGTACCAGACCGTGACTTGATATTTCTCCAGTGTTTCATACCAGTGCTCAGGATTAAATCTCCCTCCGAGAATGACGTTGGTCACTCCGGCAAGCCAGGGCCCGAATATTCCATAGGATGTTCCTGTGACCCAGCCTGGATCAGCCGTACACCAGTAAATGTCATCATCCTTCAGATCTAAAACCCATTTGGCCGTCTGATAATGCTGGATCATTGCCTTGTGTACATGAAGGACTCCTTTTGGTTTTCCTGTGGAGCCTGATGTGTAATGAAGAATCAGCCCGCCTTCCAAGCCGACCCATTCCATTTCAAATTCCCTGGGCATGGAATGGATGTGTTTACGATAATCGATGACAAAATCGGACTCCTGGATATTATCACCGACCACAATCAGATATTCTAGGTCTGGCAATTCATCAATCGGGATCCTGTTGACCAGTTCTGAAGTCGTGATGATGGCTTTAGCCCCGCTATCCTCCAGTCGGTCTTTCACCGCTCCCTCCATGAAGGCTTCAAATAGCGGACCCGCTATTGCACCTGCCTTTAATATTCCCAGAAGGGAAAAATAAAGTTCAGGTGATCTGGGCATAAAAACGAATACCCTGTCCCCTCTCATAATATTCGCTTTTGTCTTTAAAAGGTTGGCCGCTTTGTTCGATTCCACCATCATATCATGGAAAGTATATCTTTCTTCCTTTTCTTCCTCCTTGAAAATCAGAGCCGTTTTTTGCCCCTTCCCTTCCAGCACGTGCCTG
>JAAXUP010000209.1 GCA_013335935.1 Eubacteriaceae bacterium
ATTCGACTGGCGGTCTGTATCCAAGAGAGGAATGCAGACGTTTGCGGTTGTACACTTCCTCTTCTAAGGAAGATGTCAAGAATATTTCTTTATACAGTTCGTTAAAGCTGAAAATGGTTGTGGTGGTACTTCAACCTTTTTTCCTTTTCACCTAACCTCTTTTATTCTACGGGCCCTTAATGCCCAACTTACCTTATACAGGACGAAAAGGGTGGTGGAAGTTGACCAAGCTGAATCATGCAAGCCTTTTAGCCTACGAAGCACAACGGACCTTACTTCCGCCACAACCAGGCTTTAATTTTATGTGTTTATGCTCATGCCGCCACTGCGGGCGCTAAATCTTCAAATTCCCGTTTGTCCCGTAGCAATGCAAAGATCACTTTGATCAGCTTAATAGCCACCGCACAGAGTATCTCTTTGCGTCTGGGCTGTTGGCCAACTCTGTTCTTGGTTTCCAATTTCCGCAGATAGTATTCGTGAAAATAGTTACTCAGGACCACCACCCTCATACTCATAAAGAAAAGATATTTCCGTAAGAGCCATCGTCCTTTCTTGGAGATGAACTTCCGACCAATACGGGAACCTGAGTCACTCTCCTGAGGATCATATCCGGCATATTTCACGATCTGACGGGCATTATGAAAATGGGCAGGATCGCCCAGTTCTCCCAAAAACACGGCGGCAGAAAGAGGGCCTATGCCCGGTATGCTCATTAGATAGGATGCTGCGGATGTCTCCTTCAGTAAGTACTTCAACTGCTTATCTATATTCTTGAGCGACAGGACCGTTCGCTTCACTTCTTCCAGGCACATTTGAACTCGATACCGGTCAGCACTGCCAATCTGTTTTACTCCAATACTTTTTTGAGCCGCTTCAGTGAGCTTTTCTGCCTTAAGGGCAGATCCTGCTTTCTTTCTTGAACTTCGTGCAATCAATTCTTGTAGCGTCGACACCTCCATCAACATGACGTCCTGAGGGAAAGGACATTGTTCAAGAATTACCCACAGGCTCCGTGATCCCATTGACCAGAACAGCTCATGCAGTTCGGGAAAATAGTCGTCCAGGGCGGCATGTAAGGAGTTTTTTGCACTTATGCTGTAGCGGAGAAGTCTTTCCCGGGCCTTTGATAATGTTCTCAGCTGCCTCAGCACTCCATCCTCTATGACTGTGTCAATATATTTACCTTCCCGGGTTATATTCGCTATGGTTAACGCATCTCTTTGATCACTCTTGGCAGATGAACTCTCATCCAGCTCCCGGTGATGCTTCAGTGCCGTTGTCCGCACAAAACGAACCTCATAGCCATGATCTTTTGCAAAATAGGCCAGCTTCCTCCAGTAATGGCCCGTTGGTTCCATCCCGATGAGAACATCCCTCAGATGATGTTTAGCTTTTAGCCCGTCAATCATATTTACAAACTGCTCAAACCCTTCCCGACTGTTATAGAGCTTCGCACAACTCCCCAATACGTTGCCCTCCTTATTCATAAATCCCACTGCATTGAAGGCTTTGCCGATATCAACCCCAACGATGAGGGTCGTTTTCTTAATTCTTTGACGACGTGCTACCTGCCTGTTATAGTCGCTCTTGGACATGGTCATTTCTCCTTTCTGCTATAGTTGTCTTGGCTATTCAACTTTAACAGATCGAAAAGACCATGTCCTTATCTCTCTTCCCTATAGTAAGCTGGATTATAGCCTTTTCGGCAGAAGCAAAGGTCGTTGTCAGTGTTAGCGCAATAAGAAATAACGCGGTGACAAAAGCACGAAAACTATTTTTGTTTTTAATCATGTGTTTTCTCCACGGCGAATATTAGATAAAATGTAAGCAGAGTCAAGAAAAATGGCGGTAAAATATGAATAAAATAATTAACATACAAGTCCGAAATTCCTGTAATACTACATTCCATGAAATGCAAATCCTTATAAAGAAATCAAAAATATCAAGCATTCGCAGCTATAACTTTGGATATATATAAATAAACTTTATGGTATATGGTTTTTGCCCATTTAATATATATAATTTATACCTTTAGATATATCGAAATCCTGTTCTTTTTTTAAAGACAACGAGAAAGGGGGTAAGGGTATGGCTGAAACAAGATTAAAAAGGAAAATGGGGTGGCGTCCGGATTATCCTGATTTCAGGGATCATACTGCGGAAAACGATAGCGTAAGTCTGAAAATGAAAGCCTTGGGGCAAACCGACTCCATCAAGACCATGTTCGGTAAAATGGGGTTGGGCGAGTCATCAAGTAAGAAACTTCCCTTACAGACCGATTTGAGAGAATGGTGTCCTCCTATAGAGGATCAGGAGGATCTTGGTTCATGTACCGCCAATGCAGGGGTCGCCATCGTCGAGTATTTTGAAAGACGGGCATTCGGGAAACACATTGATGCATCGCGACTCTTCCTCTACAAGGTGACGCGCAACCTGATGAAGGAAACGGGCGACACAGGCGCCTA
>JAAXUP010000101.1 GCA_013335935.1 Eubacteriaceae bacterium
CCTTACCGATCAGCATTTGCTCTAAAAAAAAAATAAAATAACCATAAGCAAAAAAACTGCAGGCTGCCGCTTGTAGTTTTTTTATGATTGTAGGATAATAGTTTAAATGCGGTTAAATAAAATGTTGAAGTGTTGAAGTGATGAAGTGATGTACGACTTATTTGGTGGTTGGGTGACCGGGTGGTTAGGTGGTTAGCGAAAAGAAAAAGTCGCAAAAGTGCGTACATAAGTGATTTAAGCAAATCTGCATTGTAACGGAACGCATGGAATGCGTTCCCTACGGTGTGAAGAAATCAAGCCGATCAGTATCAATATCTAATAAAAAGATTTCGTTGGCGATGTTTTTCGGGCGAACACTGTTCGCCCCTACAATGCCAGTTTTCAGGCATGTGACGTAGGGAACGCATTCCATGCGTTCCGCGCTGAAATGATAATTAGCTAAAAACAAACAGCTATGAAGGAGGATCCCATATGGATAAAAGTATAAAAGTCAGGAATACAATAATCGGCGGAGAGAAGACACTTGTCACCGTGTCCATTTTGGGGAGTACCATCAAAGACATTTTTCTGCGATGCGAGGGCGCTTTAAGGAAAAAGCCAGATCTTCTGGAAATCAGACTGGATAAGATCATCGATACGGAAAGAGAACTGATTGCTTCCATGCTTTGCAGCATCCGGAAAATAGCCGAAGAGCTTCCCATCATCGCCACCTACAGAAGCGTCAAGGAAGGCGGCTGGGGCAACCTCCCGGAAAAAGCGATTTTTGAAATTTACGATGAAATCATTGAAGAAGGGGATATCGACCTGCTGGACATCGAAATGAGTATGACCAGAAGGTATATCGAACAGATCAAGAAAAAATGCAAAGAAAAAGGAATCAAACTGATCTTCTCCCACCACAATTTTGAGGATACCCCGGATGAGAATGAAATTCTGTCCATCCTAAAGGAAGGGGAGAGAATGGGTGCAGACATCTCCAAGATCGCGCTGATGCCTAATTCCGGAAAGGATGTCTTGATGCTCCTCAATGCGGCATACAAGGCAGAAACAGAGCTTAGGATCCCTTACATCACCATCTCCATGGGGAACCGTGGAAAAATTAGCCGAATCGGGGCAGGCTTGTTCGGATCTGCCATAACCATTGCTTCCTGGGATGAAAAAACAACAGCTCCCGGTCAAATAGAAATTCTTGAACTTAGGGAGATCCTTGAGGTTCTGAACAGTTAAAGGATAATTACAGAAAAAATATTTATTTGATTATTTTCCACGATATTTAAATCTGAATAGCTTAATTCCAGGCTTAACCAGCTCTTAAAAAACCTAATAGTTTTATATGACATACTAATTAATAATATGTTCATTTATTGTGGACAGAATAGGGTTTTTATGCGGTTTATACGTTTTTTTCGGGAAGTTATGCATTTTTACCTGTCTTTACAGATTAGACAATTTGTATTATCATGATGTAAAGCATTACATTATTGGTGAAATAATTAATTCTACTATAGGAGGAATCTCAATGTTAAGCGGAAAAGTTTTAGTGGCACAGGGCGGTGGCCCGACAGCAGTAATCAATCAGTCCATGGTAGGAGCTGTTCTTGAATCAAGAAAATTTGCTCATATTACCAAGGTCTATGGCGCGATACACGGTGTAGAAGGAATCATGAATGAGGATTTTATCGATCTGACCCAGGAAACAACAAACAACCTGGAGTATGTGGCAAAAACACCATCTTCGGCCCTTCTTTCCACAAGGGTAAAGCCGGACGCAGCGTATTGCAACGAACTTTTCAAGGTAATGAAGGCTCATGATATCAGGTATTTCTTTTATATAGGAGGAAATGATTCTTCAGAAACCTTAAGACTGCTTAATGAGAACGCAGCAATTTCTAAATATGATTTCAGAGCGATCCACATTCCAAAAACCATCGACAACGACCTGGTGGAAAACGACCATACTCCAGGTTACGGTTCCGCAGCCAGATTCATAGCTTCTGCATTTGTGGGTGTAAATCTTGACAACCGGGCTATGGGCGGCGTTTATATCGGCGTAGTCATGGGAAGACATGCTGGCTTCCTGACAGCTGCTTCTTCCATTGCACAGAAATATCCAGATGACGGCCCTCATCTCATCTACCTTCCAGAAAGAGTTTTTGATCTTGACGATTTTATCAAGGATGTAGATAGAATCTATAAAAAACTGGGAAGATGCGTTATCGCAGTATCCGAGGGCATTGTCGACAAAAACCATGAACCCTTCCTGAAATCCCTCATGGGGGGCGAACTGGCGAAGGACGACCATGGGAACGTTCAGCTTTCAGACAACAGCTTGCTTGGAGATACCCTGGCAGATGCCATCAAGAAGAGACTTAACATTTCACGTGTCAGATCCGATACCTTCGGGTATCTTCAGCGTTCTTTCATCGGCTGTGTTTCCGATACTGATGCCAGAGAAGCAAGAGAAGTAGGGGAAAAAGCTGCACAGTACGCCATGTGGAATGACGCGGATGGATCCATCGTCATTAAACGAACAGGCTACTATTCCGTAGACTACAACTTTGTTCCATTGGAAAGGATCGCTGGAAAAACCAGATTGATGCCTGATGACTATATCAATTCCAAAGGAAATGGCGTGACAGATGAATTTAAATACTTTGTCAGACCCCTGCTGGGTTCAGGCTTCCAGGACGCCCACTATCTAAGAGCAACAATGGCCCCGAAACTTCTTAAATAGTTTAAAAAGAGAACAATTAAAGAGAACAGAGAATAAATTAGGTGGCAATTTGCTGACTGAAATCAGCAAATTGCTTTTCTTTTTTTACATTCTCTACCCAATAATAATTTCCGCTCACCTTCCAACCACCAGTTACTCAAGAAGCCAATGCAAATAGTAGCAATATTTATTTAGTAAAAACCGTAATGCAGTAGCAATCAGTATCAAAATCACGAAAAAAAGCTTATGGCTCGTGAAAATCGATCTTCAATTCCTTCAGCTTTTCTTACGCTCATATTCACCGGCACATCACTAAAATACCTTAAGGAAATGTGCCGGCTCAGATTCGCTGAAAAAACCTCCTGTTTTTCCGAAAATCTTTGATATTTCAGAGGATTTTCTAAACTCGCCAACGCAAAAATTTTCTTAGATATTGATACTGATATGCTTTTGCAGATTGGCAAGTATCATTTATATATTTCTCTTTTTAAGCTAACGGCTAATTGCTAATCACCTAATAGCATTTTGCTTTTCGCCAACCACCCAATAAGTCTTAAGTCGCAAGTCTTAAGTCGTAAGCATGCCGGATTTAAAGCATTTCTACACTTCAACACTTCAACGTGAACGGAGCAATATTATGCACTCAAGTTTTTAGCTAGCCTCGTAAGTCCTAAGCATGCCGTCTCCCCAAAATATATTGCACACAATCGCACCTTTATGTTAAACTAAATTAGATATTATTCAGGTAAATAAGTCACGGAGGGATAAAATGATTTCTGCAGGAGATTTTAGAAAAGGCAATACTTTTGAGATTGATCATGACACTTTTGTCATTGTAGATTTTCAGCATGTTAAACCAGGGAAGGGCGCAGCTTTTGTTCGGACAAAGATAAGAAATGTTAAGACAGGCGCTGTCATTGACAGGACATTCAACCCATCAGAAAAATTCCCAAAAGCACACATTGAAACAAAAGAAATGCAGTATCTTTACAACGATGAAAACTTGTACTATTTCATGGACCCGGAAACTTTTGAGCAGATTCCTTTAAACCACGATCAGGTGGAAGATGCCCTTAGATTCTTAAAGGAAAACATGAACGCAACCATCAAATTCTTAAAAGGACAGGCATTTTCTGTTGAACCACCGAACTTTGTTGAACTGGAAATCATTCAGACAGATCCAGGCTTCAAGGGAGATACGGCAACTGGCGCAAACAAACCTGCAACTGTTGAAACTGGAGCTGTGATCACGGTTCCGCTGTTCGTAGAAACTGGAGACGTAATAAAGATCGACACAAGAACAGGGGAATATATGGAAAGAGTGTAATTACTCTTGATATTTATTTCAATTCAGGTACAATATTAATAGACTATATAAACATATAGTAGAGGAGGTTTTACGTGATGGAGTACATTAACGAAAAAGTAGCTTATTTAAAAGGACTATGCGAGGGCTCTGGTATTGACGAGTCAACAAAAGAAGGCAAAGTACTTCTTAAAATTTTGGACGTTCTTGAAGACCTTACGGACGCAGTAGATGGTCTTACAGAAGCTTATGACGATCTGGAAGATTATGTAGAACTGATCGATGAGGACTTGATGGAAGTCGAAGACGAGCTTTATGAACTGGATATGCTCGATGACGATGATGAAGACGAAGATGATGATGACTTTCTAGACGACGATGATGTTTATGAAATCGAATGCCCAAACTGCGGCAATGAATTCATAACGGATTTCGACGACATGGAAGACGAAGATTTTCAGGTAGAATGCCCAAGCTGCGGTTATGTTTTAGACATTACGGATCTTCTTTGCGAATGCGATGAAGACGGGGAATGCTCATGCGGCGACAAAATTACTGAAGAAGACGAAGAAATCTAAGAATTGCAAATTTAAATAGGAAAACAACCTGCCGTCAAAAAGGCAGGTTGTTTTTTTAACCTGAATTTTCGATAGCCTGAATTTGTGCTGCTAGCGCCCAGATGCCCCTCGGAATTATCTATGGAACTTGCTTTTGCATTTCAGCACTTCCGCACTTATACATTTGAACGTTTAACAGTCTAAGCACAATTAGTGTATTCGATAGCTTGTATTTGACGGTCTTTCCGTTTGCTCCGCAACATCCTTATATAAGGTGCAATCCTCTAGTTTGCTTCACAAACTCAATCGAGTGAATCGACACTTCTTTGTGCGAGCACAAACAGTGTTCTCTTCCCACGATTGGATTGCACCTGCATCCTTCGGAGATTTTCTGTGGACCGTCTTCTCTATTATGCACTTTTGGATTTAGACGCTTTTGTTTTTGGCTAATAGCTATTTACCTATTCACCAAGTTTACTTGAACATTTACTCAACCGTCCTTCCGCCAACCACCTAACCACCCAACCACCCAACCACCCCGAATCAGAAAACTACCACCCAACCACCTATTAAGTCGCCAGTCTCAAGTCCCAAGTCGCTAGTAAGGCGGTATCCCCGCGTAGGGGCGAACATTGTTCGCCCGAATATCTATCAGAGAACGCATGAAATGCGTTCTAACATTAATTGTAAATTGTAAATCGTAAATTGCGAAGCAAACTGAGCATATTCTCGAAATTTACTCCCAGTTAAATTCCATCCAAATTGAACATCTCCTATCAAATTTAGCAAATAATACAAATTAGACACCGTTTACATGGAATTTCCAGTAGTTTAATTTACCCAACTAAGGGTATAATAAATATAATAATTCTTTATCAATTTATTATGTTCTATTTTCTATGCAAATAATAGTTCGAAACACAAGAAACGCGGCTTTTGGCTGGATGATTTTTGTGTTTGCTTTCATCTATTTTCGTTTCAAACAAATTATCCGGGAGGTCTCTGATGAACAATGATTCTTCAAATAATTATTACTATTCAGAAGAAGGTTCGCTTGACGCGCATCTGTTTCATGAAGGTACATTTTATCGCAGCTATGAGTTTCTAGGGGCACATCCGTATAAAGATGCCGTCCGGTTCGTGGTATGGGCGCCAAGGGCTGAAATGGTCTATTTAACAGGAGATTTTAACAACTGGCATGAAAGTTCCCTTCCCATGAAAAGAATTAAAGACAGCGGATTATGGGAGATCTGCGCCAGGAATGTCAGTGAATTCGATACGTACAAATACCGGATTGTCACCTACCTTGGACAGATAAAATATAAGGCAGATCCGTATGCTTTTCATGCGGAGGAAAGGCCTTTTACTGGCTCCAAGTATTTTGACATTAAAGGCTACAAATGGAAGGACTCCAAATGGATCAAGGAACAGTCCGAAAAATCCACTTACAGCAGTCCGGTGTCCATTTATGAGCTGAATTTGATGTCCTGGAAAAGGAAAGCTGACGATCATCAGTATTCTTACAGAGAACTGGCTGATGAACTCGTGAGATATGTAAAAAAAATGGGATATACCCACATTGAACTTATGCCAGTCATGGAGCATCCCTTTGATGGTTCCTGGGGATATCAGATCACTGGCTATTTTGCTCCAACCAGCCGCTTCGGTACACCGAAAGACTTTATGTATCTGGTGGACAAATGCCATGCCAGCGGGATCGGTGTGATCCTTGACTGGGTCCCTGTACATTTTTGCAGGGACGATCATGGCCTGAGGCTTTTTGATGGCACAGCCTGTTTCGAAAATCCCGATACCAACCGGGCTGACAACGAGCAATGGGGAACGGTGAATTTTGATTTTTCAAAGCCGGAAGTCATGAGCTTTATGGTATCAAACGCCCTCTACTGGCACGATTATTACCATATCGACGGTATTCGGATCGACGCGGTCGCCTACATGCTCTATCTGAACTTCGCAGGGAAGGATTTGAAAAA
>JAAXUP010000001.1 GCA_013335935.1 Eubacteriaceae bacterium
GGATACCTCAAAGGAGAGCGTAAGACTTAAATACAGATATCTTGATTTAAGAAAAAGCAGAATGCAGAACAATATGGCAACAAGACACAGAGTATCGAAATTTATACGGAACTACCTTGATGACCAGAAATTTATTGAGGTGGAGACACCATTCTTAACAAAACCAACTCCTGAAGGAGCCAGGAATTTCCTTGTTCCCAGCCGGGTGCAGAAAGGGAATTTCTTTGCACTTCCCCAATCTCCTCAACTTTTCAAGCAAATCTTGATGGTATCAGGGTTCGACCGATACTATCAGATCGTAAAGTGTTTCAGGGATGAAGACCTTAGACAGGACAGACAACCTGAATTTACTCAGGTAGATATTGAAATGTCCTTTGTGAATGAGGATGACATCATTGGGACGAATGAAAAAATGTTAGCGGATCTTTTCAAGGAAATGCTTGATGTAGAGGTAAGCCTCCCAATAAAAAGGATGACATATGACGATGCCATGAACCGATTCGGTTCCGATAAACCGGACCTGCGATTCGGATTCGAGCTTAAAGATATCAAAAAAGCTCTTATCAATACAGAGTTCAAGGTTTTTGCCGAGAATATCAAAAAGGGCGGCGATGTCAGAGCGATCAATGCCAAAGGATGCGGGGAAGTATTCAGCAGAAGGGATATCGATTCCCTGGTTGATTATGTGAAAATTTATCAGGCAAAAGGTCTTGCCTGGATCAAAGTTACAGATGATGGCATCAAATCTCCTATCGAAAAATTTCTAACAGATGAAGAAATCAATGGTATACTTGTATTGACGGACGCTGAACCGGGAGATCTGATACTGATCGTTTCGGATAAATCAAAAATCGTATGGGATGCACTGGGTAATTTAAGACTGGAAATTGCAAGAAGACTGGAAATAGATTTAAGCGGCAAATATGAATTTGTCTGGATTACCGATTTTCCTTTGCTGGAGTATGATGAGGAAGAGAAGAGATTTGTAGCGATTCATCATCCCTTCACAAGTCCAAAGGACGAAGATATTCCACTCCTGGATACTGAACCATTGAAAGCCAGAGCCAGAGCTTACGATATTGTTCTAAACGGTGCAGAAATCGGGGGAGGCAGCATAAGGATCCATAACAAGGAGCTTCAGGAGAAACTTTTTAAAGTCCTTGGATTCAGCGATGAGAAAGCCTCTGAAAACTTCGGGTTTTTATTGGAATCTTTCAAATACGGCACACCCCCACATGGAGGTATCGCCTATGGCCTGGACAGGATCGTAATGCAGATTTTAGATACTGATAATATAAGGGATGTCATTGCATTCCCGAAGACTCAGAATCACAGTTGTCCCATGACCATGGCGCCTGATGTAGCTGAAGAATCAAGACTTGAAGAGCTGGGGCTGATTCTCAAGAAAATATAGAGGTGTATTTCATGGAAGAATCCAAAAAAAATATTCTCATCAGGCTCAACAGAATAGAAGGCCAGATCAAGGGCATTCAAAAAATGATCGAAAACGACGAGGAGTGCAGAGCAGTTCTGACACAGCTTAGCGCTGTAAAGTCGGCGCTGGATTCTACGTCCACGGTCATCCTTGACAATCATGCGAAGCAGTGCCTGAGAAGTATAATCGTAAATGAACAGGAAGCTGAGATCGATGATTTAGTAAAACTAATGAAAAAATTTCTCAGATAGGTGATGGAATGAAAGAAATTGGAATTGTAAATAAACTTGAGGGCAATAAGGCAACCGTTGTCATCAAGAGGCATGCAGCTTGCGGAGATTGCGGCGCTTGCCAGGTGGGAAAAGAAAAAATGACCATGGAAACAGTGGCCTTTAACAAGGCAGGTGCTGTTGAGGGTGAGGAGGTCGAGGTTGAACTCCAGTTTTCCAATGTCATGCAGGCGTCTTTTATCGCCTATGGAATACCCCTGGTCATGTTCATCGTCGGCTCATTATTTGGATTTTATTTTATTAATGGTTTGATGAATACCCCCGAAAATCCCATCACAGCATTTATTTGCGGGATTTTAATGACGGTACTTACTTTTATTGGAATCAGAATATTTGAAAAACAAGGACTTTTTGCAGGCAAATATGAACCTCAAATCACAAATATAATAAAATGAACCATTGACCTTGAGAATATTAAATTCTCAAGGTTTTTATTTTTAACCAGATTTTAACATACAAGTAACCAGGATATAATATAATGTAACTAACGAAAAATCAGGAGGGCTCCATGAAGAATAAGATATTGATCGTCGAGGATGAAGTGAATATTTTAGAATTAATAAAATTCAATCTTGAGAAGAATGGATATGACGTTTATGGAGTACACGATGGCAATTTGGCACAGGAAGCTATTTTAAAGGAAAGGCCTTCCCTTGTTATTCTCGATCTGATGCTGCCGAACAAAGATGGACTGACGATACTGAGGGAAATAAGAGAAACAAAGGAAATAAAAAATACACCAGTGATCATATTGACTGCCAGAGAGACGGAGTTCGACAAGGTCCTGGGTCTGGATTTCGGTGCGGATGATTACCTGACAAAACCATTTAGCATCAAGGAATTGATAGCCAGGATCAAGGCGATCCTTAGAAGATTGAAAGAAGTTGAAACCGAATCTGACAATATTATAAAATTGGATGATATGGAAGTTTACCAGGATGCATTTAAGGTATATAAAAGAGGAGAACTTTTAAATTTGACCTTGAAAGAATATGAACTCTTGCTGCTGCTGGTAAAAAACAAGGGAAAAGTACTCAACAGGAATTATCTCCTGGATACCATATGGGGATATGATTATATTGGAGAAACCCGTACGGTGGATGTTCATATCAGGCATTTGAGACAGAAAATAGAAGAAGATGATACCAACCCGGTATATATTGAAACTGTCAGAGGTGTTGGATACAGATTTAAGGATCAGAGGTGAGGTATGACACGAAAAATTCTGATGGCTGTTATTACGACCCTTTCAATAACAGTCTGCTTAATGGGAATATTTACTTTCTATAATTCCAGAAATTTGTACTATAAGGTTATGGAAAAGGATCTTACAAGGTCTGTTGATTTAGTTTCCAAAGAAATCAGTTCAAAGGATGAGTTTTACTCGCCGGATATAGCGGAATCCATCAAAATAATAGCAAATACTACCGAGCAGAGGATCACATTGATCGACTTAACCGGTGAAGTTGTATTTGATACGGAACTGAACGCCTCTGAGTTGGGTAATCATCTGAACAGACCGGAGGTGCAAAATGCCCTGAAAGGTGTCTTAAAAAGAGAAATCAGATTTAGCAGTTCCACTGCCCTTGATATGATGTACATAGCAAAAAAAATCACCATATCCGGAGGGGAAACGGGGATCATAAGAAGTTCCATAAGCCTTAATCTGATGAAGGATATACTGAATCAGAGCCTTGAAAATGTGATTGGTTATCTGGGGGTATTTTTGATTTTAGCTGCGCTGTTATCCCGTTATATCATAAAAAGTTTGATGACGCCCATCAGTGATATCGCTGTATTTGCAAAAAAAATAGCAGGAGGCAACTACAAAGAAAGAATGACATCATTCAAAAAGGATGAAATTGGTGAGCTGACCCGTTCTTTGAACAACATGGCGGACAGCCTGGAAGACTCTTTCTGTCAGCTTTCAGACAGGAATGCCGAGCTTGAAAGCATACTCAAAAATATTGTGAATGGTATTATTGCCATCGATGGAAAAAACAATATTAAGATGATCAATAAAAGCGCTTATAAAATGCTAAATATTCCCGAAGACCGAAATGTTGTAAACAAGAATATCATCGAAGTGATAAGAAACCACTCTTTATATGAAATGGTGACTGAAATCACCGGATATCCAGAGGATTCTATACTTGAGAATACCAGAGAACTGGTAATTGGTGAAAATATCTTCCGGATCACCATCAGCCAGATCATCGACAGCCATATTGTAAGCGGTTATATCATTGTATTGCAGGATATTACCCAAATTAGAAAGCTGGAGAGCATGAGAAAGGACTTCGTTGCCAATGTATCCCATGAGCTGAAAACACCCATTACCTCCATTAAGGGTTTCATCGAAACTTTGAAAGACGGAGGAGTAGAAGACGAAGAAACCAGAAACCGATTCTACGAGATCATCAGCCTGGAAACCGACCGCCTGATTAAACTTGTTGAAGATATTCTTACCATGTCTTTTCTTGACAATGAAAATAATATCGGAACCATGGACAAAGAAAAATTAAATCCGGTGGAAGAGATCAGAAAGGTCATCTATCTGCTCCATAAAGAAGCTGACAAAAAACATCTGGGTATGGAAGTCCATGCAGAGGAAACAGTTCCGTATATTACTTTCAATCGGAATTATTTCAAGCAAATGATGATGAATCTTATAAGCAACGCTATCAAATACAGCCGGGAAAACGGAACCGTGGTTGTGAATATCAGAAAAGAAAATTCTAAACTCATCATCGAAGTCTCTGATAATGGAATAGGGATACCGGAGAAGGATCTCTTCAGGATATTTGAAAGATTCTATCGCGTGGACAAGGGGAGAGCCCGGGAAGAGGGAGGCACTGGGCTTGGACTGGCTATTGTCAAGCATATCCTTCAGACACATAACGGAGATATCCAGGTGAAAAGTGAAGTGAATAAAGGAACGATATTTACTATTACCCTGAATGCAGCTTAACATGAACTTAACATTCCGTTAACGGTCTCTAAACCATCCCATAAGAATCTTTTGTTATTATAGTATTACAAAATAAAACTATCATTTTGAAAGGGGATAATATTGTGAAAAAAATTGCATTATTATTATCAGGATTATTATTAACGGCGATATTGTTTGCAGGCTGTAGTTCAAGTACCGATAATGGAAGTGGAGATACATTAACAGGAGAAATCATCGCAGGAGGCTCTACCTCAACAAAAAATATTATGGAAGCCACCGGAGAAGAATTTGCAGCTTTAAATCCGGATGTGACTTTTGAGTACAATGCCACCGGTTCGTCAGATGGTGTAAAAGGCGCTGATGACGGAACTTACATGCTGGGGACAGCATCAAGAGAAATCAAGGAAGACGAAAAAGCCTGGGAACTGACTGAAAAAATATTTGCATACGATGGGATTGCGGTCGTTGTCCATCCATCAAATGATGCCGTTGCTGACATAACAACCGAACAGATTGCTCAGATATTCAAGGGAGAGATCACTAACTGGTCGGAAGTGGGTGGAGCCAATGCTCCCATCGTAGTTGTCAGCAGGGAAGACGGTTCAGGTACAAGAGGAGCGTTTGAGGAACTTTTAGGTTTTGAGGATGCGCTTACTAAAGATGCCACAATAGCTGAAGGAAATGGAAATGTCCAGTCGACTGTAGCCGGAAATGAAAATTCAATCGGATATGTGTCCTTCACTTATATTGACGATACCGTCAAAGCTTTGTCCGTTGAAGGAGTCGCACCAACAGTAGAAGATGTTTTAAATAAAACCTACCCGATATCCAGACCGTTTGTTATGATCTACCATGAGGACAATCTTTCTGATGCTGCAAAAGCGTACATCGAATTTCTGATGAGTGCTGATGGCCAGCAGATCGTTGAAGACGAAGGTGGAATACCAGTAGAATAACAGCGTGTTTTAACTCCCGTAATAACGGGAGTTAAACTGCTTTTTGATATGGAGGGTACACAAATTGACGAATAAAAAAAATAGAAACATAAAAGAGGAAGCTTTCCGGTATTTGTTTATGCTGAGCGCTTTTGTAGCAGTGGTCAGCGTATTTGCCATTGCATTTTTCGTGTTTTACAGGGGGCTAAAGCCTTTTGTGGGCGGAGATCATGGGTACTCCCTGTTTCAATTTCTCTCAGGTACGGAGTGGAGACCAGGTAAAAATACATTCGGCATTTTATATATGATCATCGGATCTATTTTTGCCACCTTTGGAGCCATCCTTATAGGGGTTCCTATTGGTCTTATGACGGCTGTATTCATCGCGGAATTAGCTCCGCCTTCTTTAACGAAGATCGTACGTCCTGCGGTAGAACTTTTGGCAGGAATTCCGTCTGTGCTGTATGGTGTTTTTGGTTTGGGGGTCATCGTAAATGTTCTGAAAAATTATTCTCCCACCGCACAGGGACAATCCCTTATTGCAGTAATTTTCGTACTCACTGTCATGATCCTTCCAACGGTAATATCGATCTCGGAAACCGCATTAAGGGCGGTTCCCAAAGCATATAAAGACGGTTCCCTGGCTCTGGGCGCTTCTAAGATTCAAACGATCTTTAAAATCATGATACCAGCTGCAAAATCTGGGATCATGGCTGGTGTAGTGCTGGGAATAGGAAGAGCCATAGGGGAGACAATGGCGGTAATGCTTGTGGCAGGAAATCCTATCGCAGGAATCCCAACATCTCTATGGGATAAAATCAGACCCCTTACAACGAATATCGCCCTGGAGATGGGATATGCATCAGGGCTGCATCAGGATCTGCTCTTTTCAACAGGAGTTGTGCTGTTTGTATTTATTATGGTGATTAATTTGATCCTGAATAGTTTGATCCGAAAGAAGATAGGGTAGGTGACGTATGAGAAAATTAAAGGATAATTTACTGAAATCATTGATCTATCTGTCTGCCTTTATCACAGTAGGCATCCTTGTCTGGATTCTCGGCTATGTATTTTCCAATGGAATCGGACTAATCAACTGGAATTTTATATCCAATGAATATAATGAAAAAACCAGCTATGTGGAAGTGAAAATTACCAATACCCCTTTGAGCATAAATCAGGAATCCTTGAATGAAAAGGCATTTTACAATCAGAAAGTCGATAAACCTCTTTCGGATGCAATATATTCAGAAAAACTTGGAATCGCGGTAATGGAGGTTGAACATAGTCTTCGGGGTAAAAAAGAAAACCAATTCATCGTTGCCTATATCGAAAATGGATCAGAAGCTGGTGAAGCGCTGGATAAGTCCGGCAAGAAAATCGGCATAAACCTGGGTGACGTGATCACTAAAATCGATGGGGAAGCGCTGGAAGGTAAGGATTTAAAAGATTTAAACGCCATCGTTTCTGGTTCGAATGAGTCTCTTGTTAAAATAACCAAACCAGGATATGGAGTCCTGACCAACATCGTCACTACCCTGTACATGATTATACTTTCCTTATCTATTGCAGCGCCCATTGGGATACTTGCTGCGATTTATCTTGTGGAGTATGCGAAGCCTGGTAAACTGGTCAATGTGATCCGATTTGCAACGGAAAGCCTGTCCGGAATACCTTCGATCATCTTCGGTCTTTTCGGGATGGCATTTTTCGTGGTATTTTTAAAATTTAACTTATCCTTATTGTCAGGAGCTTTAACAATCAGTATAATTTTATTGCCGGTTATTATCAGGAGCACTGAGGAGGCGCTTAAATCAGTGCCGGATGCCTATCGGGAGGCTTCCTACGGGTTAGGTGCGACAAAGCTACAGACAATAAGTAAAATCATCATTCCAAGCGCTATTCCAGGAATCCTTGTAGCCGTGATCTTAAGTATAGGAAGGATCGTCGGTGAATCCGCAGCGCTCCTGCTGACGGCAGGCACCGTGGCTAAGATACCTGAAAGCCTGTTTGCATCTGGGAGCACATTGACTGTTCAGGCCTATTATGTTGCAAAAGAAGAAGCGAATATACAAATGGCATGCGCAATAGGGATCGTTGTGATCGTGCTGATAATAGTTTTGAATATTTTAGCAAAGCTGATATCAAAAATATTCAATAAAGCGAACTATTAAGGAGGATAGAAATTGGCAGATAAAATTAAATTTATTATCAAGGACCTGGATTTGTATTATGATACCTTTCAGGCGCTGAAAAAAGTGAATATCGAGATCAAAGAAAATAAAGTCACTGCATTTATCGGACCCTCCGGTTGTGGAAAGTCTACGCTTTTACGGTGTCTCAACAGGATGAATGATCTTATCGACAATGTAAAAATTGAGGGAGCCGTCACTCTTGATGAAATTGATATTTACGGCGACATCGATGTCATCAACCTGCGTACTAAGGTTGGTATGGTATTTCAGAAACCAAATCCATTTCCCATGACGGTATATGACAATATTGCTTACGGACCCAGGTGTCAGGGTATAAAAGACAAAAAGAAATTGGATGAGATCGTGGAGAGAAGCATTGTCCAGTCTGCCCTTTGGGATGAAGTCAAGGACAGGCTGAACAAATCTGCATTAGGGCTTTCCGGGGGACAGCAGCAGAGGCTTTGCATTGCCAGAGCCATTGCAATGGAACCTGAGGTCATTTTGATGGATGAGCCCACATCAGCCCTTGATCCCATCGCAACTGCGAAAATCGAAGAGTTGATGGAGACGCTAAAGAAGAAATATACAATTGTCATTGTAACCCATTCAATGCAGCAGGCAGCAAGGATTTCCGATGATACGGCATTCTTTTTATCAGGTGAAGTCATCGAAAGTGGAAAGACAATAGGAATATTTACAAACCCAAGGGACAAACGTACGGAAGACTATATCACGGGAAGATTCGGTTAGGAGGCAAACCATGGTAATTAGAAAGCATTTTGATAAAGAATTGGATAAGCTTCACAAAGAAATACTGCTAATGAGTTCAATAACAGAGGAAATGCTGAAGGATGCTATTATTGCATTGGTTAAGAAGGATATTGAACTGGCGAAGGATGTTATCAAAAGAGATGACCTTGTGGATGCGAAAGAAATATACATACAGGAATTATGCGTCAGGATCATCGCTACACAGCAGCCCGTTGCGACAGATTTAAGACTTCTGGCATCAGCGTTTAAAATTCTTACAAATCTGGAAAGAATTGCTGACCACGCGGTAAATATCTGCGAGATAACCATCTTTCTGAAGGATGAAATCTATATTAAAACGCTGATCGATATCCCCAAAATGTCTGAAGTCGCCATCGATGTCGTTAAACTAAGCATTGATGCATTTGTTAATCAGGATATTTCAGGACTGCCTGTTATGATTGAGAAAGAAATCGAGCTCGATCATCTGTTCAGACGGATATATAAGGAACTTACATCGTATATGATCAAGGATTCTAGCAATATCAAACAAGCCTCAAGGTTTATATTTGTTGCCAGCTACCTTGAAAGAGTCGGTGATCATGCCACAAATATTTTTGAATCCGTCCATTATATCGTAACCGGGCAATATAAAGATTTTAAGGATTTTGAAAGCAATATCCTTGCGCATAAAAAAGAAGTGCCCCTGGACTAAATGAAGAATTGCAAATTCCAGTAAATTTCAAGTAAAGATCAGCATCCTTCAAGGTGCTGATCTTTACTTGTTACGAGCTGTCATTTCATGCATCATTTCATGCAATATTTTATAATTCTTGACCGGTTAGTTCAGTAGTGGTAATATACATAAAGAATTCATGAAATCAGGTGGGACTATGTTGGAGAATACATATGAAATAGTTATCAGTGAAATTGAAGAGGGCAGCATCGCCGAAGAACTGGAGATTGAGGCAGGAGATGTTCTTCTCAGTGTAAATGGAAAAAAGCCGAAAGATATTTTTGAGTATTATTATCTCATCAATGATGAGTACATAGCAATGGAGATCAAGAAGAAGGATGGAGAAGTTTGGGACCTTGATATTGAGAAAGATCCTGAAGAAAAACTTGGTCTCATTTTTGCGGGGGGGCTTCTTGATGAACCCAAGAGATGCAGCAATAAATGTGTCTTTTGTTTTATCGATCAACTGCCTAAAGGGCTTCGTGATACCCTCTACTTTAAGGATGATGATACCAGACTGTCCTTTATGCATGGAAATTATGTAACGCTTACCAATTTAAAAGAGGAAGAAATAAACAGGATCATCGACTACAGGATACAGCCAATCAATATTTCTGTACATACTACCAATCCTGATTTGCGAACAAAAATGCTTTGCAATAAAAATGCAGCAAATATAAATAATCTTTTAGAAAGGTTTGCAGACAATGCTATTATCATGAACACTCAAATCGTTTTAGTACCGGATGTCAATGATGGGGAAGAACTGGACAGAACATTAAAAGACCTGTCAGAATTGTATCCCGCTGTGAATACGGTATCGGTCGTTCCCGTAGGCGTTACAAAATTCAGGGATCATCTGTCACCTTTGAGGAAATTCTCCTTGGAAGAATGCAGGGAAACCATTGGAATCATCCAGGACCATCAGAGAGTCATGCTGGAGAAGCACTCGGTACATTTCGTTTACCCCAGCGATGAATTTTTTATTCAGGGTAAGCTGGAGCTTCCAGGTGCTGAATACTATGAGGATTTTACTCAGCTGGAAAATGGGGTGGGGATGGTAACCTTGTTTATGGATGAAGCACGAGAGGCACTGCTTACGAATTTCATTAATGTTCCTGAGAATGAGATTTCAGTGATCACCGGTGTATCCGCATATGAATTTATCGAAGTTCTATGTCAGGAAGTGATGAAGAAATACCCTCAATTAAAAATAAAAGTGCATAAAATAATCAATAATTTTTTTGGAAATGACATTACTGTATCTGGACTTATCACCGGAACAGATATTTTAGAACAATTATTTGCAGATGGTTACAGTAAAAAGATTATAATTCCGGAAAATATGTTAAAATATAATGAAAGTATATTTTTAGATGATGTGACCCTACCAGAGCTTACCGGCAAATTAGAAGGGGAAATCGTTCCAGTTGAACTTAACGGAGCAAAATTTATCGAAAGACTGATTTACTTTAAATAAAGAGAGAGAAACCAAGAGGTGTAACATGAACAAACCAATTGTAGCAATAGTCGGCAGGCCGAATGTTGGAAAATCTACATTATTCAATAAAATAGCAGGATCAAGGATATCCATCGTAGAGGATACTCCAGGAGTAACCAGAGACAGAATCTATGCCGATTGTGAATGGACTGGAAGACAGTTCACTTTGATCGATACAGGCGGCATTGAGCCATATTCCAGCGATATCATAGTTTCTCAAATGAGAAGACAAGCACAGCTGGCAATTGATACGGCGGATGTTATCGTTGTATTGGTGGATGGCCGTGAAGGATTAACCGCTTCTGATTATGAAGTGGCAAATATGATCAGGAAATCAAACAGTCCGGTTGTACTTGCCGTCAACAAGATCGAAAATAAAGAACTGGAAAAGAATATTTATGAGTTTTATAATTTGGGTCTGGGAGATCCTATGTCTATTTCTGCTGAACAAAGCTTAGGCTTAGGGGATTTTCTTGACCAGGTCGTTGACAGTTTCCCTAAATCGGATGCTTCTTTGGAAGAAGATACCAGGCTGAAAATTGCAGTGCTTGGAAAACCGAATGTGGGGAAATCTACCCTTGTCAATAAACTTCTTGGGGAAGAACGAGTAATCGTCAGCGACATACCGGGAACCACAAGGGACGCCATTGACTCTTCTTTCAAATACTACGGTGAAGATTATGTGATCATTGATACCGCAGGCCTGAGAAGGAAGAATAAGATCTACGATGATATCGAAAGGTATAGTATTCTTCGTTCAATAACGGCAGTGGAAAGAGCTGATGTGTGTCTGATCATGGTTGATGCCAATGATGGAGTCAGCGAGCAGGACACAAAAATTGCAGGACTTGCCCATAACAGGGGGAAAGCCGCGATCATCGTAGTTAATAAATGGGATGATGTATCCAAAGACAATGCCAGCATGAAAAAATTCGAAAAAGATATCCGGGATAAACTTGTCTTTATGTCCTACGCGCCCATATTGTTCATATCGGCAAAAACAGGACAGCGGCTGAGTAAAATCATGGAGACCGTACTCCTGGTGTCAAATGAGCATTCCAAGCGCATCACAACGGGAACACTCAATGAAGTTGTTGGAGAGGCTGTTCTTATGAATCAGCCGCCTTCAGACCATGGCAGACGTCTTAAAATCTACTATGTTACACAGGGTGCGGTCAAACCGCCAACCTTTATCATATTCGTCAATGAAAAGGATCTGATGCATTTTTCATATGAAAGATTTTTAGAAAATCAGATAAGAAATGCATTTGGATTTATTGGGACACCCATTAAATTCATTATCAGAGAAAAAAAGGATTGATCTGAGGAGTGTTTAAATGAAAATAGCTGTATTGGGAGCAGGCAGCTGGGGAACTGCGCTTGCAGTGCTTCTGGCCGAAAAAAAATATGAAGTGCGCTTGTGGCATCGAAGACAGGAGCTCATTCAGGAACTTATCACGGGAAAACAAAACAAGAAATATTTGCCAGGTGTTGAATTGCCGGAAGAGATCATACCCACAACAGATCTGGAATATGCAGTATCAGAAAGCGAAATCATTGTACTGGCTGTTCCCTCACATATCGTTAGGGAGATCTGCAGTCGGATCAAACCTTTTGTAAACAGCGAACAATATCTTGTGAATGTGGCAAAGGGAATCGAAGAAAGCACTTACTTCAGACTCAGCCAGGTAATCAATGAGGAACTTCCCTATAACAACGTATTTGTCCTGTCCGGGCCGAGTCATGCGGAAGAAGTTGCCCGGAAACTGCCTACAACAGTTGTCATTTCAGGAGAAATGAAATCAAAATGCGAATACCTCCAGGACATATTCAGTACTGATTTTTTCAGGGTTTACACAAATCCTGACATGGTTGGGGTTGAACTGGGAGGCGCACTGAAAAATATCATTGCTCTTGGAGCAGGTATTTCTGATGGGTTAGGCTATGGAGATAATTCCAAGGCTGCACTAATGACAAGAGGAATCGTAGAAATAAGCCGGTTGGGGAGGATTCTGGGCGCTAAAACTGAGACCTTCGCCGGGCTTACTGGAGTAGGGGACCTTATCGTAACCTGCACAAGCATGCATTCAAGGAACAGAAGAGCAGGTATCCTGCTTGGGGAAGGCATGCCCATCGACAAAGTACTGGAGAAAATCGGTATGGTTGTGGAAGGGGTCAGGGCAACTAAAATAGCCTTTGAACTTTCGAAAATCTATTCCTGTGAAATGCCGATCACTAAAGGTCTGTACAAGATCCTCTACGAGAATGCCGATCCAAAGGATGTGGTCAGCCAGATGATGGCAAGAAAGAGCACCCATGAAATCGAGGAAATCAATAGTCTTTACTATCATGGATGGAATTAATCCAGTTTTATTTACTTTTTTCCTTGAATTACAACTTGATAATCCTTATAATAGATAATATGTCTGGGTGTAGCGCAGCTTGGTAGCGCGCGTGAATGGGGTTCACGAGGCCGGAGGTTCGAATCCTCTCACTCAGACCATTTTCATATGTCCGGAAGTGATGACATGAATGTGCAAAGAAGTAAGAAAAAAAACAAGGTAAAAATGCCGGTCATATATATTGCTGCGGTTGTAATCATTGCCCTGACTTGGCTCAACCTGAACAGCAAAAAAACTTTGGTTCTATATAATGAAAAATATATTAAAACATACGAAGCCAAATCATTTATTCTGAGAAATGAAAAGGTAATTTATTACGATCAAACAATAGAATTCAACGCAGCGGAAGGCACAAGGGTATCTGAGACAAAAATATTATCGGATAGCCAGGCTTCTTACGACAACTACATTCAAAATCAGATAGCCATCATTGACAATGTGCTTAAATCCATTGGGCAGCCTAAAAAAATAGTGCAGTATGAACTGCTGGATGATCTTGACAGCCAGATAAAAAGTGCCGGCCAGGATAAAATCGAAACCTATGCCTACAAGAAAATGGTCACCCTTGAATCTATAAAGTTCAAAGGAATCGATCAGGCGACTTTGGAACAATACAAAGCACAGCTTAATGAGAAGTTGAATAACACAAAGGTATCAAAAATAACTTTGAGTAATTCCGGAATTTCATTTCCCGGGTATGTATTTTTTAGCTATGATGGATATGAAGAACTCCTCCATATTGACAATATGGACCTTGTCACTCCAGGTTACCTTGAAAAAGTTTCAAAATATGGCAGCAGCAACTATTATACCTCAAAAAGCATCTTGAAGGTCGTTGATGATGATTACGTATATATTGCTTTTACAGTACCTGCTGATGTTGTTTTTCAGTCTGAAGCCGCTTTAAAAGAAAAGACGGATAAAATATACGATTCCCTTGAAGATGATTCTTTAAAAAGCTATCTGGGATACCTTAACAGAAGAGTCGATGTTCTAAGAACAATGCCAAAAATCAAATTTGCAAATGGAGATCAGGAATACAGCGGTTATCTGATCAAAACGATCTTAGATAAAGAAAGAAAAGTGATTATCCTTGAAGTCAAGGATAATATCGATAACGTTATGCTCTCGAAAAGAATGATTACAAATAAAGTATATACCTACGAAAATACAGGCTATCTGATACCAAATAAATCGATTCAAGTGCAGAATGGGAAAAAAAGCATAGTGATCATGAGCAAAGGCTATCTTAAAAAGACCATACCGGTTACAGTAACCGATATGGACGGAGATAATGCATTCCTGAGTAAAAGTGAAAACCAAAGCATCAGCGACGGTATGCAGCTTATTTTGAATCCGTAGGAGGTAAAGATGAGTCAAATCGATGAAAATATCAAAAGAATCAACTGCGAAATACCAGAAGGTGTCACACTTATTGCGGTAACCAAACATCGTAGCATTCAGGAGATACAGAAAGCTGTTGAGTGTGGAGTTTTTGATCTTGGAGAAAATAGAGTCCAGGAACTAATGGAGAAATATGAACATTTCGACAGCAGGATCAGATGGCACTTAATTGGTCATCTCCAGAAAAATAAAGTAAAATATATCGTCGGAAAAGTCCATTTGATTCATTCAGTGGATTCCATAGCCCTTGCTGAAGAAATCGACAGACAGTCGCGAAAGCAGGAGCTGGTAACTGATATTTTAATACAGGTTAATGTATCAGGTGAGGAAAGTAAGTTTGGCATCTCTCCAGAGGAGACGGAATCAGTTATGGATACTTTAAGCGGGTTTAGAAATATTCGGGTTCTTGGATTGATGACAATCGCTCCTAATGTAGATAATCTTGAAGCATTGAAACAAATTTTTACTGAAACCTATCAGATTTATGATAAAATAAAGAAGAATGAGAAAAGATATTTAAATATCAGGATGAATTATTTATCTATGGGAATGACAAATGACTACATGACAGCTATCGAATCCGGTTCAAACATGGTAAGAATAGGCACAGGAATATTTGGATAAAAAAGGGAGGCTTTTATATGGCAAAGGATTCATGGGGTAAAGTGAAAAATCTGTTAGGACTTGAAATTGAAGAAGAATACGAAGAGGAAATAGAAGAACAGGAAGAGAAAACAGAGGACGATGAACAAAAGAGCCTGTTCAACAAAAAACCAAAAAAAGAAAAGTTGGCGGTTAGTAAGAATAATTCGCAAGTTCTGGTTGTAGAACCTGAATTTTTCAATGACGCTCCTGTTATCTGTGACAATCTTAAAAATAATAAGACTGTCGTTGTAAACCTGGAGAATGCCGATTTTGAAGACGGAAGAAAAATTTTCGATTTCCTTAATGGGGCAGTTTATGCGCTGGATGGCACAATACAGAAAATAAGCGAAAATGTATTCATTCTTGCTCCCAGTACGGTCGATGTTATTACAGAAGAACTTGAACCAGATAATACAAAAGAGTTCCTGGATTGGAATTATGAGAAATAGGTGCATTTAATGAGCTATACAATGATACAAGTTGGCAATATTTTTTTTGAATTCATTAATATCATGATCATCGCTAATGTGGTTCTGGGTTTTGTCGCACCCCAAAAAAGCAACAGGTTTATTTCATTGGTATATGGAATGACTGAGCCTATTTTGGAACCAGTCAGAAAAATAGCGACATTTAAAACAATGGATTTTGCTCCATTTGTTGTCATTTTATTGATTGATTATGTTGTGATTCCAGTGTATATTCATACGATTGCACTTTTCTTTTAACCGATCGCTATGAAAAAATATGACATGGATGAAATATTGCTGAAAAACATAACAGGCAACGCAAAGAAAGAACAATTTGAAAATACTTTTTATGGATTTTATGACCCTGCCCGTCAGAAAAAACTTTCCGATGCCCTGAAAAAACAGGGCATTGATTTTGAGTTTTTTGGCGGGCATGATTCATGTGAACGTAAAATGCTTTGTATCAAAGGGGGATTTTTTTCAGAGAACCAGTTGGTCTGGCCAATCAAAGCTGTCGTTTTGGTTGGGGCTGAAAAACTGAATCACAGGGATGTTATGGGAGCAGTGACCAATACGGGTATAGAGCGGGAAGTGTTTGGGGATATCGCCTTTACTGAAAAGGGCTGCTGCATTTTCGTGAAGGATACTTTCGCGGATTATATGTGTTCCAATATCGATCGGATCAGAAACACTAAGGTTAACTGTGAAATTTATGCCTGCTCCCAAATCAAACCGTTACAAGGGGAGTATGGAAGGGAAGTATGCACCGTGTCATCCCTGAGACTTGACAATATTGTCAGTAAAATCTGCAGGATTTCCCGGAGTGACAGTTCAGAGCTCATTAAAAAAGGGTTGGTTAAGGTTGATCATATCCCAATGCTAAAAGTTTCAGCAGAGCTCCATGAGGCAAGCATTATTTCTGTCCGGGGTTACGGAAGATTTGAATTTAAAGAAATAAGCGGCACAACCAAAAAAGGTAATTATAAGATCGAAATTTTGAAATTTCTGTGAGGTCCTATGGAAAGAGAATTGATTATAAATGTAGATAGTCTGGGTAAATGCGTAAGGATCGATCAGTATCTTAGCGAGAAGATCCCTGAACATTCCCGTAATTTCATCAAAAAGCTAATTGACAGTGACGGAGTATTACTGAATGGCAAAGAGGCAAAAGCCAGCAGCAAGGTGAAGGATGGAGACGTTATTTCACTGTTTCTTCCAGAAACAAGGGAAAGCTATATCGAACCTGAAAATATCGAAATCAATGTGATTTATGAAGATGAGGATCTCCTGGTCATCAATAAGGCAAAAGGTATGGTTGTCCATCCTGGTCATGGAAATACGAGAGGCACCCTGGTGAACGCACTTTTGTTCAGTGTGGGCGACTTGTCAGGAATCAATGGGGTAATCAGGCCTGGAATCGTACACAGGATCGACAAGGACACATCAGGCTTGCTTTTAGTAGCTAAAAATGACCAGGCCCATAATAAGCTTGCCGCTCAGCTTAAAAAACACGAAATAAGAAGAAATTATCTGGCTATTGTTGAAGGTGTCATTAGGGAAGATAAAGGTACAATAGATGCCCCTATTGGACGTGACACCCGAAACCGAATTAAGATGGCTGTTGTTGAACAAAACTCAAAACGCGCCGTAACGCATTTTGAAGTGCTTAAACGGTTCCCTAAACATACCATGATCGAGGCAAAGCTGGAAACCGGGAGAACCCATCAAATCAGGGTTCACATGAGCTATATTGGTCATCCCCTGGTGGGAGATAAAGTCTATGGCCATAAAAAACAGACCTTCACGGATGAAGGTCAAGTGCTCCATGCCTACAAAATTGGCTTCACACATCCCACTACTGGGGATTACATGGAATTCGAAACAGAGGTACCAGAATATTTCAAAAAGATCATTCGTAAAATTTCGTGATGGTTGATATAACAAACAGCATGTTCATTAGGTTGAGAACATGCTGTTTTAAATTATTCGTTTTAATAATCCTGCCTGATGGTAAATTCGGCATGCTCTACCCAGGATTCTGGCTGCCTCAAATAGAGAATGATGTTTTCAAGGGTGAGAAGATGTTTTTTCTCTTCATTCATTAATTTTATCAGGATTTTTTTTGTATTTGCGTTTACAGCTTCCTCTGACATTTTGCCATAATATTCTATGCTGGTTTTTTCCATGGCACAGGCAAATTCATAAGCTTCTATGGTGTCCAGTTTGACTTTGAAGGTAATATTTTCTTCCAGCAATTCTGTAAAAACATTTTTCACATCCTCCAGGACGTCCGTATCAACAAACTCCCAATCTTCATGCTCCAATTGTTTTACATATTCAATATGTTTTCTTTCATCGTCCGCAAGTTTTTTGAATATCCTTTTCAAACCGCCATTCTCCGCTTTATCCACCTGATCCAGATAAAATTTTTCGCTGTCAGCTTCCAGCTTCAGTGCGATATCATAAACTCCCATTTAAACCCCTCCTTGTAAACTCTTACTACTTATGTACCCTTTATAAATATAATAAAACTCTTGATACTCACTACATGTTGAGACGGTCACGCTGATAGAGTGCCGAAAGCCATGATATACAGCGGTTGTAGCGTTTTTAACAATTGAATAGTGATCCCTGAATCCTCGTTTTTTGTGATGAAAACGGGGATTTTCGTTAGGGGGGGTCGCACCTTTACGCGAATATAAACAAATGCGCGGAATTGATAGGATTCTGCGTAATGATTATGAATTAGCTAAATATATAATGATATGTTCCGAACTTGCGACAGATCCAGCATTACACTTCATACAATGATTTGCGATGTAAATTCTTTAGAAGGTGAAGAAACTCTCTTGTGAATTACACTTTCGTGTGATAGAATTATTAAATCATACTTGTAAACTTGTAAACTACTTGAAGAGGGTGAGTGTAATGATGGAAGTCAGTTACAAAAAGTTGTGGAAGCTTTTAATTGACAAAGATATGAAGAAGAAGGATTTGCAATTGGTTGCCAGGATTAGCTGGGCGTCAGTTACAAAACTATCAAAAGGCGAGACTATTAGCATGGACGTGTTAATGAAAATTTGCATGGCACTTGATTGTGATATTTCAGATATAGTTGAGTTTGTAAAACTGGAAGAAAATTAGTAAGTGTTTATTTTTAAATTGATAAAAAACTTATGAAAGGATTTAAGATCATGAAAGCAAGATCCATTAAGCCTATTTGAAGAATTTACTAAGGGAGCTATTGGTTCACAATATGTTATTCCTGTCTATCAAAGGAATTATACTTGGAAAAAAATAAGCAAGTTCAGCAATTATTACAAGATATAAAACTCATTAATAAATAATAGGAATAGCTAATAGGGGAGGAAGAACATGCACATGTATTTGACATATTCAAAGAAAGAAATTGAAGATGCTTCTAGCAAAGAACTACAAATAGTAAAAGATTATAGTTCGAATTTACGAGTACATTTGGATAATATCAAAAGACGTATTTTAATTGACGATAATACACTAATAAGTATAGTTGCAGCAATCAATTCAGGGTTTAATATTATACTTTATGGCCCTCCTGGGACCGCAAAATCAACAATTTCTGAATTTTTGCCAGTAGAAATGTATGGTGCAAAATGTAATGTACATACAGCAGATAGTGAGTGGAATGTTAGAAAGGTTATTGGAGGAATTACTGTGTCCTATGACAATTCAAAAGGTACTCCTGTAGAAAAAATATGGCCTAAAGATGGTTACATAGTTAATGATATCATGCAGTGCTATGAAAGCCGATTGGAAACAACTGACTTTGATACAGTCTTTACAGTTATTGATGAGTTTAATAGAACAAACATGGATGAATGCCTTGGTCCAATGTTTACTGCTATGGGGTCAGACAATAAAACACTTCGTCTAGATTATAACAAAGGATTTAATGACGATTTTATGGAGATACCCGTACCAAAGGGATACAGAATGATTTGTAATATGAACAAGTACGATAGAACTTTTACAAATGAATTGTCGGATGCTTTGTCAAGAAGATTTAAATGGATATATGTAGGTGCTCCAGATGCAAGTAAGTATATTGAAGAAGAAAGTATTGTTGAAGGTAATGTTTTTGGGAGTATTGGCTCAATATTACCAATAAAACCAGTTAACCTTGAAGATATAAAACCGTATATTCGAAGTGACTTTTTTATAAACAATATTGTAAAAAGAATATATGAAATTATTAATGATTTGCGAGCAGACCTAGAAGTAGGAACATCATATAAAATAGATGCAGTTAAGCTTGCGTACCACTTCTTTTCTTTAAAATTGGCTTTGATTGATTGGACGTATTTTAGTGGTACTGATTTAATCAAAACTAATGCTGCTAGAACTGTCGTTGACGCTGCTGTGGGTATTGTTGATCCAGTTAAAAATATAGAATTTATTGAAAAGTTAAAAGAAATAATTAAGGATATTGTCGATGCTGCAATTGTAATGACAGTGATTCCGGCTTGTGAGTCGCTTGAAGATACTGAAGCAATAGAAAGGAATAAGTTAAGATTTACGGATTATAGTAGATGTATTGCTGAACTGGATCGTATGAAACTATTGTTTTAGGGGAGGGTTTTATGGAAAAAGCGGAATACTTCCCGAGAAAAAAACTTTTTGAAGAGGTTCAGGACTTAATATCAACTTTCTATTCTACAGGTGACTATTTTTCGGAGCAAGTTTCTAATTACGAATCTATGCTGAGTAGAAGTGGTGAAAGAGACGAGTTTTACTATTCACTTTACTTGTTATCAACGCTTTCCAATGTTAATGATTTAATTAAACTTGCTGAAAAAATCATTAGAAATATGAATATGTTTCGAGTAAGAAGAAAAGTGACTTCAACAGAGGATTTTTCAGGGGAAATAGATATTGAAGAATATACTAATAAAAATCATATCGATAGAGTTATTCCTAGAGAATATCCATCAATTATAAAGTATTCAACATTTCAGCTACCTGAATATCAGTTGACACTTTATATTTTAAAACGTTGCGAAGATATTTATCGAAGTATTTTTGCTTTTTTAGGCGATAATACAAAAATCTCATTCTTTAAATACGCCCATAAACATTATGATAAAATTCAATCTATGAAAACAATATTACTGAGAAGATATGGTATTTCATATGATCGTAGAGAAACGTATTTGACACTAAAAAAGAAAGTTGTATATAGATATAATAACAGAAAAATAATTAATGATTCTTATATTCGTTTAATGTCAGTGTTTGAGAAAATAATTTCATTTGGTGGTATAGATTTTGATTCTCGTGAATCGATAGAAATATTTGATCACTATGAATCATTTGATGATAGACTGTTTGAAATATGGTTAATCCGTCAGAGTGCTAAGTTAGTAGCAGAGAATATGAGAGTGAAGGATTCTGATATAGAGTACGTACCTCTGTTCAAAGCTCGAAATGAAAACAAGTTTGCAGTTTCAATAGATAACGGTTCATATCGAATCGAGATACTATTTCAAAATCGAAAAAAATTTATGCCTAGAGATGATTTAAAATGGTATTGGAATAATGATGGCAAAAAAGAAGAAATTGGAGCAATACCAGACCTTATTTTTTTAAAGTATATGCACGGCTCAAAAGAACCTGCTCAGATTGTTCTAGTAGATGCTAAAAACAGAAAATGGACATTTAGAGACGATATGCAGCGAATTAAAGCTGAAATTGTACAACAAGTCTATATACATGATAATTTCATAGCGCTTTTTGAGGATAGATACAAATCAATACTTGTTGCTCACAATATTGAAGAGTATCAAACAAGAAAATACAACCATAAAGATAAAATGGGATATGAAATAGATGTTGTTTCATTGAACTTCAGTGAAGGTATGCTAACAGATTCGTTAAAAAAATATGCTGCTGATTTATTTAATTATTTAGAAATGTAGGTGAAATTTTATGCGTAGTTATGAAGAAGAATTTAACGAACTAAAATTAGATACGTCTAGAATTGATAGTTTCAAGGCTTCAGGCGAAGATGGAACACGGATATTTAATGTTTTGAATTCGAATATTAAAACTTTAAAAACTGTAGGTGAATATATTGATACAATGTATTCGCAGACTACATATGACGCAACACATAAGCAAAAGAACAGAAGAGTTAAGGAGTTTAATTTTAGAAGCTTAGATAACCGTACTGATGCACGAGCTGTTACTCGAAGCAATATAGTTATTGCTGCAGGAACAAAATTTGGTGGGTATGATAGCGGATTTGTTACATTGTTGTTATACATTTTACTTTTGGATATCGGAAGTGGAAAGTCCGTAACGGCAATAAGAACTAATCAATTTTTAAATGACTTGCCAGTGTTCATAAAAAGAAATCTTTATTTATACGCAAGAAAAATTGTTGCATCAGGATCGCTTCTTACAGATAATATATATCAAGTAATTGTTGTTTTCTTTGGTGATGAGCCACTATATAAAGCTTTTTTAGAATTTGCAAAGGACCATTATCCAGACGAGGAAAGGATTACAGAGTTATTTGTGCGAGAAGCAGCAGACCCTAGTAGTCCTATTACAAAGAGACTAGAGAATTTTCAGAGAAGTGCGCTGAAGAAGGACGCTCTCTATGCTGTGATTTTTTATTCTTTAGATCAGTACACAAGAAAATGTAAAATGCATGGGCTCAGGACTGGCAATAAAATTGTAAGAGCTGATGATTTTTTAATGGGATACTTGAATTACTTTAATGTTGTTTTTGAAGGGGCATTAAGTTGGCTTGGTCAGATTTCTGGTGGGGATGATATTGATACTTTAAAGCAATTTATAGTTGATGATTTATCGGAAGATCAAAGGCGGGAATTGTACTCATGCATCAAAATTGCTTTTGATTTATAAAAAAAAGTCAGGAATAGCTCGTGAGCTATTCCCTTTTTTGTGCTATAAACAGCAGTTCATTGATTTTATCTTTTTTTTCACTTTTACGACTTTCAAATTTTATTGAACTTACTTCCACCTTTTTGTAAGAATCTGAAATAAAATAGTTGGGGTCTGATAAAAAATTTTCAATTTTTTCCACACTAGAAAGTGAGTTTTTATTGTGATTGCTTAGGCTATCAGAATAACTAATGATCACATATTTACATTGCGATGTCAGAATTAATCTGAAAAGTAAATCTTCAAACGTATTACGTCGGTTGTAGTTAGTATATCCCCTTTCCAATAACCTATTTTCTCCAGCTGCTCCGGCTATTCCTTCTTCGTATTCAAGTATATAATCTGCAATATTATTGTAGTCTGCAATCAAATTCAATAAATGATAATTAGAATCATATATTCGCCAATTGTAGGGCGGGTCTAAATATAAAATGTCATAGGGTTGAGGAATGTTTTGAATTATTTCAAAGGTGTCCTCACAATATACAGAATGTTTTTTGCTAGAAGATATTATTTCAGGAACCACAAGTCTAAAAGTTTGTTTTGTATTTTCTCTATAAGTTTTGTAAAAAGCTTGATATGTCGCACTTGTATTTGAGAACAAGGCAACGGCTTCTAATAAAGCACATTGAAGATAATTATATTCATGTGAGGATATTAACCCATCTTTAAACCACAACAGAGAAAGATTATTAATAGTATCTATTTTACGACCATGTATTTCGGAAAAGAACATTCTATTACCAACATGGTTATTTCGATGAGATAGTGCAATAAGTTTTGATTTGACTCTATGCATAATAGTTGAATCGTGGCTATCTAGCATTAATGTGTTCAAATTTTCTATAGCATCTTTTAGTCCACTCACATTATAAGGAGGCTTATAAATTCTTTGAAGTAATGTAATAATTTTAGATAGGGCTTCTGATTTGTTTTTTATTTTCTTCAAATCCTTTATTTGTGCTACTATACTTTTTTGAGATACTAGATTAAAGTACCGCGATTTATATCCCTGAAAACAGTAGTTACGCCATATAAAGTCTGGCGCTAGTAGTTTATAACGATAAATCGGGTCATCGTAATCTTCTACTGATGCAATAAATGAAAGATAAACTAATAGTTTAAAGGCATTTGTATCTCTGATTGACTGCATGTAGAATTCATTGTTCGTGTTTCTGTTTTGGTTAATGAGCTTTTCAGAAAACGAGTGTAATTCGCCGTTTAAAACTAGTTCATTTAATTTTCTTATAGATAAACAATTACTTGAAAATAATAAGCTAAACGAAGGTATTTCATTAAGTTCGAGATATACGTTTCCAAGTAATCTAGATGTAGTATTCACGTCATTTGAAATTACTGTGTACCCCTTTGATTTAAAATACTGACCAACATTTGTTGTGCCGGCAAATGCATCAAATATCGTATAGGTTTCAGGGGTTAATAATTGAGATTCAGCATATATTACATTTAATGTTTTGCTTTTATTTCCCATATATTTTTTCATGAATCATCCTCCGGCATTTCCGTAAAACAAGTAATTATATATTCTTTTGCAAGAACTTTATTTGGCTTTTGCCCAAAATTGCGATACATATGTGCTGCGTTATCGAAAATGATATTATTTCCATAGTATTCCCTGCACATACTTTCTATTTCTTCAATAGATAAAATACATTGAGCTGTGTCAGAATAACTAATAACCATATTCAAATTTTTCTGGTAGCAAAGTCTAAGCATGGTTTTAAATTCATCCATAGCTTGTCTCTTTATACAAAAACTAGATTGAAATCTATCGGTACGATATCGTCCAAAAAACTCAATGTCTGGATAGTCATATAATACCAAGGTTTCTGGTATATGATAAAAACGAGAATAGTGAGCATTGGTATACGGAGGATCAACATAAACTGTTTTAACTTTATATTCTTCAATGATAGAACTAGCAAGAAGCTCCTTATAATCTTTGCAAAAGGCCTTATTAAGAGGATTGCCATATTCATAATTTTTTTTATAATCATAAAGTTTTTCAATAAATAACGACTTTATAGTTTGTCTCTTTTTTTCAATGATTTTTTTCCGTTCCCTGAGATTCACATTATCTCGAGGTGCATCAAGTTTTTCGGAAACTGGTTTGATTTTTTGTGGCTGTGCAAAATGGTCACCTACACTAATAACAGTGAGGTTGAGGCAGTACAACAGGAAACTCAAGTATATATTATACTGTTCTTCGGAAATAGATTTAGTCTTTAATAACATTCGTAGAGAATAGACAAGGCTGTCTATTTCTATACATTGTGATAAGCTGAAATATGGATTACCATAATACGTTGTAAAGAGCATATGTGGAAAAATATAAGGATCTTTTTTATATTTTTGTATATTTTCTTCTTCAAAAAAACTTAAACAGTCATTAAATGAAACATGCTTATTGATTGTTTCGCTTCCATAATATGGAGAATTGTCAAAAAATGAAACAAATTCGTCGAATGACTGACCGTAATATGTTTCACCAATATGAGATAATAACTCTTCCTCTTTAAGAAGAGGTGTGCGAAAAATTTCTTTTAAACTGTTGATATTCACTTCGTAGTATTTATTATATATAGTGTCTGGTAGCAGTGAGTCGATGACGTATTTTTTGTGTGATTCTATCAAGGCAATTGCTGCAATATGACTGTACTTTTGATAGTCATTTGAAAGAACACAATAATCTTTTAATAAATATTGCCCTACGGTATTTGAACCTGCAAACAAATCCAAAACTGTACCATTTTTTGGTGTAACATTTTTTATAGCGCAGCTTAGTGGTTCAAGCAGTTTTGTTTTAATTCCTAGATATCTAATTAGTATATTTACCATAATTCACCTCAGTTTTTTGTTTTGAAAGCTTCTAATAAGTCATTTATTGCTGCTATTTGTGTAGAACTCAAATGTTCATTTTTCCCTTCTGTATCATTTTGAGATACTATTGGTGATAGAACATCTGACAGACCAAGTATGTAATCTGCTGAAACATTAAAAAAGCGACAGATATTTACGATTCCCTTTTGATCAGGGAATCGTTTGTTTGTTTCATATTGAGAAATTGCATTTATAGAAAGATCTAAGACATAGGCAAGTTCTTTTTGTGACATATGTCTTTTTGAACGTAAGTATCTAAGTCTATATCCAAAATCCATATCATTCTCCTCCTCGCTCCGAATAGCAGTATAACATATTACTCGAAAAGAGTAAAGAAAATACTCTTTTTGAGTAATTGATTCTTTCTTATAAAACATAGTCTCGAAGCCATCGGCTCTAAGGGACAAACCCTTTATCCAGGATGGTGTTATTCCCATTTGATCGCAAATGACTTAAAGGAAACATCATTGCTACATTCAATAATTATTTCATCATGCACGTGTCCGCAGATAAAGCAGTGGCGGAGTGTTTTCTTAGCATAGGCCAGGATATCGCGGCTGATTGCTTGAACAATATTTTCTGTAAACTTCGGGCAATAACTTTCTATGCGTTCCCATTTATTTGTGATTCCAATGCCTTCATAGGTAACAGACTCGCCATCAAATTGATTTGGTTCAATTTTAGGTTTTACATAGGAAAGCCTCCTACCTGAGGAAAGCTCAATGAAAAGCATTCCTTTCTCATAGAAGAACTTAATACTATGTGTTTTGGTATGTGTTCTCGTACGGACCGCTACTTTAACAGCTCTATCGATATTCCACCACAGTTTTGTTATATTTGGATTTGTTGCTCTCCAAGAATCAACCAGTGGTTGCAGTTCATCTTCAGTTAAGCCCATTTCCAACACACCCATAGCCTTAAGTGCTATAATGCAGGGCAGATATGGGACGCTGATAGAATATTAAAAGAACTCCCTGAAGATAATGTTCCTTAATAGGGGAATTAAGTAGTCTGGTATGACCAGGATAAAAATTGAGTACTTAAAAAGGAACATTCATACCCAACCCAAAGGAAGCAACAGGTTTATTTTCTTCATAAGCAATAAAATGAATTTCTTCAATATCCATTGCAACATGTATAACCAGGATATTGATAAGATGATTTTTATAATTTTCATCATCCAGGATCTTATTAGTAGTCCAATCCTGAAGGTAAATAAGCAGTTTCTTTCCTGCAATCTTTGCCCGGGAATTTTTCAGACATTCTGAAATGAAAATGTCCCAGAAATTTGAACAAAACATAAGAATTGCATCCCAGTCGTAAAGAGGGAAAGCCTTTATTTTTGGTCCGCAGATTTCCTCTTCGGCCTCGATAAGTCCAATGCTTATTTCCTTGGAGATTATCCAGTCATTAAGGATTCCATCTCGTAGGAACGTAGTCGGAGATCCACAATCGTTACAGTACCTGGACTCACCATCATTTAAATAGAAAGTCGAGCAAGTGGGGTTTGTACACATATTCACGAGTCCAGAACCACATACATTGCAACTTTCATCATCTTTGCCATAATGATCATTACCACATTTAGGACATGGGAAGGCACGACCATTTAGGTCGACATTATAACTGTCTGAATACGTTAATGCAAAAACTCCATTTTTATCGTGTAGTGGGATTCCACAGACTGGGCAAAAATCATAGTAACTTGTGATGTCATTATTCCAGCAATTCGGACAGACGGATACCGGGTCTGACTTTCTTTTATGAAGCAAATCAAGATGCAATAGTCTTTTGTAAAGGGCCTGGTCAGAGACAAGAAACTTCGCGGAAACTTCCGAACTAGATCGGAAGCTGCAATTTTCAATAGTCGATTTTGGCATCAATAGTCTTCCGGCAAATTCATCAGCTTCAAGATCCTCTTCGGCTTGGATCTTCTTGCTTTTTAAGCTGTCTGGAATTTCGGCATGCTTTAGAAAGATATGGCCAAACTCATGTGCAAGTGTAAAGTTCACCATACGATCTGAAGAATATTTAAAAGGATATTTAACTCTTCCTGAAATTGGGTTGATAAATTGGTTCTTGTTAATGGATACCAGGTAAAGATTTTTGTGATGCAGGTACATTGTTCTCCCGTATACCTTTGCATCGAGGTCACCGGTTGTCAGAAGTTTTATCCAAAAATTGGTTTGTTCATTTATGGTTATCGACAGATTAATAAGATCATATGGCGGAGACTTTAGATTGAAGACTTTCTTGAATTCTTTTATGGCATTGTCAATGGCAACAAACCTATACGGTTTTATTTTGTCCAGCTCGTAGTACTTAGAGTTATACCCGCCCATCATCGATCCCCCGAAATGAAAAAACTACGAACACAAAACAGAACATATGTTCGTAGTAATATTGTACTATAAAGACCGGATTCTTTAAAGACTAAATTCAAATATTTTTCGTTTGGATCAGGTCTTTTTTTATTTCTTCGTAAAGCTATCGATAACCTGTCGGATCGCTTCCTTTTGGCCATCATTCAGATTGCCTGCCATAAAGCCAGTCAGCAATTTTTTTACAGTTTCTATGTCCTGTTCAGAGGTGTTATCAACAGCTCTGTCTAAAATACTGATTAATTCAGGGTCCTTTTCAACAATATGCTTCACTTGCCTCCTAAAGGTATCCACAGTAACGCCAAGGGTATCGCTCCATACAACATCCTCGAAACTCCCTCTTTCAATAACCTGCTCGATATATCCGGCAGCCTCCATCAAATCTTCATAGCTCACCCTAATATGAGGTGCAAGTGCCTTGAGTACGACAGGTGAGGGCTTTTGTCTATCACCTGATTCAATTCTTGATATCTCAGCATTACTGATCCCAGATAGATTCATCAAATCTCTCTGTGTTAAACCTGCTCGACTTCTTAAATCCCTCAAATAAGCGCCAAAGTTCATAATTACACATCCTCGTTTTTTATTCATTCATTGATCAATATTTTTTAGTGCAGAATTTGCCATATTGCCTTTTATTACTCTTATAATAATACAACAAATACGATGTGTCAATTTATTTAAAACACTATTGACAGGCAGTATCTGTTGGTGTTACGATAAATATATGATACCAAGCAGTAACGGAGAGTAGATAATGATTCTGTAGCATTATCTGTTGAAAAGCGCTAATACTGACAAGAAATCATTATAATTTAAAAGATGCAGAAGGAGAATGCTTATGAGTGAAACAGTTAAATGCCTGAGCTGTGGACGAAGGCTATTTGACATTGATGAAGAAACGGTAGGAGGGGTCTCAATAAAATGCCCTAATTGCCGAAAGGTATCAAACATTAAGCTGGAAAAAGGTAAAAAAACATATAGAAACAATTCAGCTATACTGAGCAACGGAGTCGAATAAGCTACTTGAATAATATAAAGTAGCGTGGGGTAAAACCCAAACGAGCTACCAAATGGCCAGATAGCCACTTTCACTATGAAAGAGGTTGTCTGGTTATTTTTTTGACCTTTTTACAAACTAAATATAAAAATAAGTACCGAGCAACGGAGTCAACATAGACAATAACTTGAATTGTCTTAACCGAACTACCAAATGGCCGGACATCAGCTAAATAATTTTAGCTTTTGTCCGGCTTTTTTTGTTTTTTTGGCTCCTTCCCGGACTAAATCCAAGGAGGAAAGAAGCATGTTAAAAACATTCAAGACACAGGATGGTATCAAAACAACGATTGAAATTACAAGGGAAGGCAAGGTGACTTATGCAGTTGGCAAGAAAAAAACCACTTTTGACATAAAAAATTGTGAAGCCATCACATATGAGTTTTCAAATAGTGATGAGAAGGCGGTGATAACAGAGGACATGCTTTCTGGCACGGAGAATATCGAAGCCTGGCTTTGGTTGGTAATCAGTGAAGGAGAAAACCGCCTGGAGGAAAACAACACCCAGACAGAGACTCGCAGGCATTATAGCTATTCTGATCAAAACGACAAATTTGACACATTAATTTCTGAGTATGATGTGCTAGATAATCTTCTTGATGCATTTGAGAAGGAGACTGTGAGAGAAGCAATCCGTTCTTTGGAACCTCAACAGCAGGAACTGATTCAAGACATTTATTACCGAGGCTTATCTATGGCAGATGTAGCCAGGCGGGATGGTGTGAACAAGTCATCAATAACAAAAAGAATGGATCGTATTTTAAAACGTCTGAAAGAAAATTTTAAAAACTTTTAATTAGGGGGGCAACTCTTCACATTCCCGTGACCTATATATAGAGCCCGAAAAACATGGACTCAAAAAGGAAGGCAGGTGAACGAATATGAGAAACGAAGAAAGCCAAAAGCCAGCTTCAAGTAATCCAAAGACCAGACATTTGGAAATTAGCATCAAGAAGCCAGGAACAAACAACATTCTCGCGGTAAGGAAGATGACTTTAAGAGACCGAATTCTGAACGCCATTTTTGGAGATGGACACAAGATGGTCGTACTGGTACCAGGAGAAAGTGTAGGAACGATCTCTATTACTGAAATGGAAGTTCATGAGATGGGAGAGGTAGAAAAAATGAAGAGAAAGGAGGAACCTCAATGAGTAAAATCAAACTCGCTTTGGATGTGGTGAATGATCTGAAAGCACTGGCGGAGAGCATCGAGATACTTGTCCAAGCAATGGAAAGCGAAAATGAAATCACAATTGAAGGATCCGAAGAAAAGGAAGTTAAAGACAGACTGGTGGAGACCGCTGATATTCAACCTGAAGAAAAACAGCCAACCTTAGAAGAACTTAGAGCAGTTTTGGCTGATAAGAACCGGGAGGGACACAGGGAAGCGGTAAAGGACATCATCCTAAAATATGGAGCTAATAAGTTAACGACGCTCGACCCTGTACACTTCGCCCAAGTGCTTAAGGAAGTGGGGGAGCTTAAATGACTGGATATAATAATGCACATTCCGTCTACTCGGCTTCCGGTGCTTATCGTTGGATGTCCTGCCCGCCTTCAGCCTTATTGGAGCAGCAATTCCCTAACGAGACAAGTAGTTACGCTGAAGAAGGCACAGCCGCCCATGATCTTGCAGAGCATAAGTTAAAGAAAGCCCTGAAACTACGGTCAAAGAAGCCAACCAGTCACTATCACTCCGATGAGATGGATGAAATGACCGATCTCTATGTGGAATATTGTATGAATCTTATCGAGACAGCCAGAACAAACTGCAATGATCTTCAGATCCTCATTGAACAGAAGTTGGATTTCAGTGATTTTGTCCCGGAAGGGTTTGGTACAGGAGATCTAGTGGTTGTCGGAAACGGAACACTACATGTAGTAGATCTTAAGTACGGAAAAGGGGTAGTCGTGTCTGCAGAAAGAAACCCGCAGATGATGCTCTATGCCCTGGGTGCCCTTTCACTCTTCGAGATGCTTTATGACATCGAGAAGGTTTCAATGACGATCATCCAGCCAAGGGTAGATAACTTCTCCACTTACGAGATCAGTGTTGACGAACTGCTTGCCTGGGCAGAAGAAGAGCTTAAACCAAAGGCCCTTCTTGCCAGTACTGGTGGTGGAGAGTTCTGTGCTGGTGATCATTGTAGGTTTTGCAGAGCCAGAAACCAGTGCCGAGCCAGAGCAGTAAAAAATTTGGAGCTTTTAAAGTATGAGTTTCAGGATCCTGCACTTTTGATGAACGACGAGATTGCAGAAATCATAAGTCTGGCGGATGAACTATCCAAATGGGCAAGTGATATCTATTCATACGCCACGGCACTTGCCATCAATGAAGGAAGACAATGGGCTGGATTTAAGCTGGTGGAGGGAAGAACCCGAAGGAAATATACCAATGAAGAAACTGTGGCTGGAACAGCCAAAGCTGCAGGGTACACCGATATCTTCAAACATACGCTCATCAGCATTACGGAGATGGAAAAACTAATGGGCAAGAAGACGTTCAAAGATATTTTAGGTGACTTGGTGGAAAAACCACAAGGCAAACTCACACTAGTGTCAGAAGCAGACAAGCGTGAAGCGGTAGAACCGATTACTGCTGAGTTTCAAATTGAAGAATAACAGAAAATTAAATTTTAGGAGGATTTTATTATGAGTAAAAATACGAAAATTGTGGTTCCAGGAAGATTTAGTTTTGTGAATGTTTGGGAGCCAAAGAGCATCAACGGAAGTGATCCAAAATACAGCATCTCCATTATCATACCAAAGAGCGATAAAAAGACAGTCAGTGCCATCTTGAAGGCAATTGAAGAGGCCAAAAAAGAAGGAGCGATTAAGTTTGGCGGGAAGGTGCCGGCTAATTTAAAGACGCCGCTAAGAGATGGCGATATCGATCGACCGGATGATCTGAATTATGCAGACAGCTATTTCATAAATGCGAACTCAAAGGATGCACCACAGGTTGTAGACGCAAAGGTACTAAGCATTTTTGATCGTAGCGAGCTTTACAGTGGCTGCTATGGCAAGGTGAGCATCAATTTGTACGCCTTTAGTGTCAATGGGAATAAAGGCATTGCAGCAGGACTTGGAAATGTACAGAAGCTTCGTGATGGGGAATCACTAGGAGGACGAAGCCGGGCTGAGGACGATTTCGAGCTGGAAGAAGATGACGATTTTATGTCATAAATTGCAAAGGAAGGTGGTAAACCGATGAAAACTCTGTCTATTGACATTGAGACTTTTTCTGATATCGATCTTGGCAAATGTGGTGTTTACCGCTATACCGATAGCCCTAACTTTGACATCCTGCTTTTTGCCTTCAGCATAGATGAAAGCCCGGTTAAATTGATCGATCTGGCTTGTAAAGAACAGATGCCTAAAGAAATAATCGATGCTATTTTAAGCCCGTCGGTTATCAAGACGGCGTTTAATGCCAACTTTGAACGGGTGGCTCTGATGAGGTATCTGAGTGTCGTTTTAGGAAAGAATATCTACCTTGATCCATCTTCCTGGAGGTGTAGTGAGGTTCAGGCAGCGATGCTTGGACTCCCTCTCCACCTGGAAGGTGTAGCAAAGGTGCTAAGACTTCAAGAACAGAAAATGTCAGAAGGAAAGACTTTGATCCGGTACTTTTGTATACCCTGCAAACCAACAGCGGCAAACGGAGGTAGGTTTAGGAACCTGCCTTCAGATGCGCCGGAAAAGTGGGAGGTTTTTAAGCAGTACAACATTCGTGATGTTGAAGTGGAGCTGGCTATTCGCAAAAAGCTAGAAAGCTATCCCATACCGGATGCAGAACAGGATCTTTATGTTCTTGATCAGAAGATCAATGACAGAGGTTTTCAGGCGGATATGGATTTCGTAATGCAGGCGATTTCATGTGATCATCAATTCACCATAGCTGCTACAGAAAAAGCCTATGAAATAACTGGTCTTGAGAATCCGAATTCAGTATCCCAGCTTAAGGAATGGCTGTTGGATCGAGGTGTTGAGGTAGAAAGTTTGTCCAAGAAGAATGTAACCGAACTTGTGGGTGAAACTGAGGGTGAGGTTGAGGAAGCGCTGAAGCTAAGGCTACTTATGGCAAAGACTAGCGTTAGAAAGTATGAAGCCATCGAACGTGCTGTTTGCACGGATGGAAGGGTTCATGGGCTCTTACAGTTTTACGGGGCAAATCGAACAGGTCGATGGTGTTTAACTGGTGATCATGAAGTGCTTACTTCTGATGGGTGGAAGAGACTTGATGAATGGACAGGAGGCTATATTGCTTGTTGGTCACCTGCAACAGAATTCATTTCTTTCCAAAAATCAAAAACAGTGAACTTTGACTTTGAGGGAGAATTATATCGAATCGAATCCCAACGATGTTCTCAGTTGAGTACTTCTGAACACAAAATGGCGTATTGGGGGAAAAATGGATCTTGGGAAGTATCGACTGTAGCTGAACTTTCAAATAGGAGGTTTAGCATTCCATTTACTGGCCGATGCGTATCAAACTGTAGCATCGAACATGACGAATTGCGTGTTTTAATTATGACTCAAGCCGATGGTCATTTTACAAGAGAAGGTGATTTGAAGTTTCATTTCAGTAAGGTTAGAAAAATCGAGAGGTGCAAAAAACTATTACGGAGAGCTGAGATTATTTTTACAGAGCGTAAATATAATAACGAGGCAACAGTAATTTCGATTAGATCAAGAGCCTTACCGTTATGGCTGAGACTGTTTAGAAACAAGACATTTCAAATGTGGCTTTTAGATGAATCGCCAGATGTCATATTCGATGAAATAGAGTATTGGGATGCGTATAGGTGCGGACCAAATTCAATTCAATACACGACGATCAATAAACAGAATGCAGATATTATTCAGGCTCTTGCACATATCTCGGGAAGAGCTGCAACAATTGTTACAAAAACCAGAGGCAATGAAAAATGGAATACTGCGTACAATGTGAATATCTGGCTGAAACCAGGCGGACATAATGAGATACGGAATAAACCGACTAAAGAATTTTACAAAGGTAAGGTCTATTGTGCGGAAACAAATACCGGTTTCTTTGTAATACGACGTAATGGAAGGGTATGGATAACTGGCAACTCAGGGCGCTTGGTTCAAGTTCAAAATCTACCCCAGAACCATCTGAAGGATTTGAAACTAGCTAGGAATCTAGTGAAAAAAGGGTGTTTTGAAGATATAGAGCTTCTGTTTGGAAACACCCCTGGTGTCCTATCGGAACTGATTAGAACCGCTTTTGTACCTAAAGAGAATCACCGGTTTATCGTAGCCGATTTCTCAGCGATTGAGGCTAGAGTCATCTCTTGGCTTGCTGGAGAGAAATGGCGTATGGAGGTATTCGCTTCCCATGGGAAGATCTATGAAGCTGCTGCTGCAAAGATGTTTCATGTGCCTATTGAAAGCGTTACGAAGGGAAGTCCTTTAAGACAGAAAGGTAAACTTGGAGAATTGGCTTGTGGATTTGGTGGGGGAGTCGGGGCACTAAAAGCAATGGGTGCTCTGGAAATGGGTGTAGAAGAACATGAACTGCAAGGACTTATTGACAACTGGAGAGCTGCGAACCCTCATATCGTGAATTTTTGGTGGGAAGTGGATAAAGCGGCGATAACAGCGGTTAAAGACAAGACTAAAACCAGAACCCATGGGATCACCTTCACCTATAAAAGTGGGATGCTCTTTGTGACACTTCCCTCTGGCAGAAATCTGGTGTATGTGAAACCGAAGCTAATGATCAACAGGTTTGATCGGGATGGTCTCACTTATGAAGGCATTGGTGCCACCAAAAAGTGGGAGAGGATTGAAACCTATGGCCCAAAAATCGTTGAAAACTGTGTTCAAGCAATTGCAAGGGATCTTCTTGCTCAAGCCATGATAAGACTGGATCAGAGGGGATTTGACATCGTAGCCCATGTGCATGACGAGGTGATCTGTGAAGTTCCAATGGGAGTATCGTCCGTTGAGGAGGTCTGCCAGATTATGAGCATACCACCCAAATGGGCGACAGGATTACCCCTTAAGACTGATGGGTATGAGTGTGAGTTTTATCAGAAAGACTAGGAGGAATGATGCGGTTATGAAGATATATGAGTATCTAAAAATACTGAGGAGTTATAAAAGAATACTACCAAAACAAACAATTAGAACGCTCAAAGGACAAGCCTTGTCCGGTGACTTGACTGGCGCTATAAAAGGTCTGACCAGAGTTATGAATGAAAAAGGAGGACAAAATGAAATTCATTATATCAACAGACAACGGCCGAAGAGATAGATTATGGAATAACGAGGGTGCATATTCAGCAAATGAGTATGATCTCATATACGAGAGAGGGGGGATATAAATGGATTATGAAGTTAAAATTGCTGTTACCGATAGGCGGACAAATCGAAAATATAAGAACATTGAAAGTACATGGGGATGGGTAACGAAACGGTGTGGAGTCCCACATCGTACTACTGAAACAGTTGAAGAATATCCTAAACTACCAAAAATGGAACAAGAAGCAATAAAAGATCACGGTGGTTTTGTTGGTGGCCATTTAAGAAACGGAATTCGAAAAAATGGCCATGTACTTTTCAGACAAATCGGGCTGCTGGATGCAGACCATGCACCGAAGGAAGTAGACTTTCCTGCATTAGTGAAAGCTGTTCTTCCGGACAACTTATGGTTCATCTACACTACCCATAGGCATAAGCCGGAAAATCCGAGGTATCGAATAGCATTTCTATTTGAACGTACTGTAAGTGAGGACGAGTACCCGGCGATTATGCGTCAAATTGCCCGAAATATCGGTATAGACTACTTTGATGATACTACCTATCAAGCGAACCGCATGATGTATTGGCCTTCCTGTCCAGCTGATGGAGAATTTATATTCGTAGAAAACAAAGGGATACCACTCGATCCTGATAAATACCTTTCAATTTATGCTGATTGGCGAGATACCTCTACGTGGCCGACATCCAGTCGACAATCCGAGGTTTTGCAGCGAAGTATACAGCAGCAAGCAGATCCGCTTTCCAAAGAAGGCGTAGTCGGTGCATTTTGCCGGGCTTATACCATTGAAGAAGCCATTGATACTTTCCTGAAGGAAACATATGAACCAAGCGCAATGAATGGCCGTTATGATTACACCCTGGCAGACTCTTCATCTGGACTAGTTGTCTATGACGATAAATTCGCATACAGTCACCATGCTACTGATCCTGCCTGCGGAAAGCTTCTTAATGCTTTTGACCTTGTTCGTGTCCATAGATTCCGTGAACTTGATGATAAGGTCCCAGAAGATACGCCTCCAAGCAAGCAGCCATCTTACAAAGCAATGTCGGAACTGGCAATAAAAGATGAACGTGTGAAGGAGCAATTCGCAGAGGAGCGTCGAACGCAGGCTGAGAGCGAGTTTTGGGATGAGGATTGGCAGAAGCATCTGGAGATTGAAAAGTCAGGCACTGTAAAAAATACGCTAAGAAATCTCACAATCATTATCGAAAAGGATTTGAACCTGAAAAATATTGTGTTCAATCAACTCTCAGACAATTTGGAGATTAAAGGGGAGATTCCCTGGACACACCCTTCAAGGTTTTGGAGGGATGCAGATGATGCGCAGCTGGTTAGCTATATTGATACCCATTATGGTACTTTCTCTGCCCGAAATTATGACATTGCAGTGACAAAGGTGACAGATGACCGTTCCTATCATCCAATCCGAGAGTTTATTGATTCATTACCGGAGTGGGATGAAATACCTCGCGTTGATACTTTACTGATTGAGTATCTGGGAGCAACAGATAATACCTATGTGAGATCAATAACTCGAAAGATTCTCTGTGCAGCCATAGCCCGTGTTATGAATCCAGGTTGTAAGTTTGATTCCATGCTGGTGCTGAATGGTCCGCAGGGTGTTGGAAAAAGTACGCTCATAGCCAAATTAGGTAGTGAGTGGTTTTCTGACTCGTTGAGTCTCTCTGACACCAAGGACAAAACCGCCGCTGAGAAACTGCAAGGCTACTGGATATTCGAGATTGGGGAGCTTGCTGGGCTAAAAAAGGCGGAAGTGGAGACGCTACGAAGTTTTCTATCACGCCAGAACGACATCTATCGCGCCAGTTTTGGACGAAGGGCGATACCACATATGAGGCAATGTGTGTTTTTCGGAACCACCAATGCCGAGAAAGGGTACTTGAGAGATACTACGGGAAATCGTAGATTCTGGCCGGTAAAAACTCCCGGTAATGGCCGTAAACAATCGTGGCAGATTACCCAAGAAGAAGTCTTGCAGATATGGGCTGAAACGGTAATTCATTTCAAGGCAGGAGAAAAACTCTACCTCGATGCAACCGTAGAAAAGCTTGCAAAAGAGGAACAGAGAGAAGCGATGGAGTCTGATGAGAGGGAAGGTTTGGTCCGTGATTACCTGGATACATTTTTGCCAGAGGATTGGGATAGCATGGATACCTTTGAACGTCGCAACTTTATAAATGGGACTGAGTTTGGTGACAGTAACCGCGTTGGGGTTAAGAAACGGTCCATTGTTTCAAATATGGAGATCTGGTGTGAGTGCTTCGGTAAGGACCGCGGCAACTTCAAACGGATGGACAGTAATGAGATCTCAACAATCATGGCTGGTATTGGAGGTTGGACATTGTCTGAAAAGAAGGTTCGAATACCACTTTACGGGCCACAGTGGGTTTATGTTCCTGAACCTGTTCCAAGCAGTCAAAGTTTGGAACAGGCATAAAGCTGGGAACAAAAATATCTGTTCCGATGTTCCAGACTCATGATTTTGGAACACCTCATCGGAACAGGCGATAGCCCTTGAAAAATAAGAAACTGAGATGCCTGTGTTCCTATGTTCCAAAGAATACTATTAATAATAATTCTAAAGTTAATAGAAATAAGATACCTGCATACGCCCGTTTGAGCGCGCATAGAGATTTTTTGGTACTCGGGAACATAGGATTTAGTTCAGGTAAGTTGCTAGAACAAGGGTTTTGAGATGAGATATTAAAAGATGAAAGGTGAGATTGGAATGCTAGAAAAAATAATAGAGCAGCTGCTCGTTAATGAAGTGAAAAGAAGGGGAGGGCGAGCATATAAATTTATCTCTCCTGGAATAAATGGAGTGCCTGACAGACTTGTACTTATGCCTGGAGGGAAAATCGGGTTTGTTGAAGTGAAAGCACCAGGTGTGAGTATGCGTCCAAATCAGATAAAGCGAAAAAGTGAGTTGGAAGCACTAGGGTTTTTGGTGTATTGCTTGGATAATCCCAAACTGATAGGAAGTGTGCTAGATGAAATTGAAGGTTGAAAAGTATCACCCACACGAGTATCAAAGATTTTCAACAAACTTCATTTTGACGCATAGAGCTGCAGGACTTTTCCTGGAATGCGGATTAGGTAAAAGCGTGATCACGTTGACAGCTATCAAAGAACTCTTGCATGACCGGTTCGAGGTATCAAAGGTTCTGGTCATAGCACCTTTAAGAGTTGCTAACACTACCTGGTTTGATGAAGTACAGAAATGGGATCATCTTTCTGATTTGAAGATTTCCAAGATTCTTGGTTGTAAGCAGGAAAGGATATCTGCCCTTTATGAGAAAGCCGATATCTACACGATCAACCGGGAGAATGTTCCCTGGCTTGTGGAGTTTTATAAAAATGACTGGCCCTTCGATATGGTGATCATTGATGAGCTCTCCAGCTTCAAGTCTCCATCAGCAAAACGGTTTAAGGCATTGAAGAAGGTCCGGCATAAAATCAAAAGGATTGTGGGCCTTACAGGAACACCTGCTCCGAATGGACTCCTGGATATCTGGAGCCAGATCTATTTACTAGACGGTGGTGAGAGACTGGGCAGGACCTTCAGTGGTTATCGAAGCCGGTACTTCCATCCAAGGAAGTATGTAAGTGGTGGCATACCAACGGACTATGCCATCAATGAGGATGCCGAAGAAAAAATATACGAGAAGATCTCAGACATTTGTATCAGCATGAAGGCACTTGAACACATAAAGATGCCGGAGATTATCTTCAACCAGGTAGAAGTTCAGCTTTCGGAAAAAGAAATGCAGCTCTATCGTAAGCTCGAGAGGGATCTGCTCTTAAAGTTTGAAAACAGCGATGTGGACGCCGCCAATGCAGCGGTGCTATCAAACAAGCTCCTGCAGATGTCAGGAGGTGCAGTCTACGATGAATTTGGGGATGTACAGCATATTCATGACAGAAAGCTTGACGCTTTGGAAGACTTGATTGAAGCGGCTAACGGAAAACCGGTACTGATCTATTATGCCTTCAAACATGAACGGGATCAGATCATGAAGCATTTTGAGACAGGAGACATTAACACTTCAGAGGATATTGCGAAGTGGAATCGGGGAGAGACCAAAATAGCCATTTGTCATCCGGCATCAGCAGGACATGGACTCAATCTTCAGGAGGGTGGCTGCACAATCATTTGGTTCGGTATCACTTGGAGTCTTGAACTCTACCAGCAAGCTAATGCAAGACTGTGGCGTCAGGGACAGAAACAAGCGGTTGTCATTCATCACATTCTGACTAAAGAAACCATAGATCACAGAGTAATCGCTGCATTAGGTAACAAAGATACCAGCCAAAGCGCCCTGATTGATGCAGTAAAAGCAATTATGAACAAATATAAGGAGGTTTGAAAATGAGTATAAGTAAAAGAAACAAAGAAGGATATTTGGATTTAACAGCATATCAAGCTTTAACTAATATCGTAAGAGAAGAAAAGAAAAAAAATAAAGCGTTGAAAAAAAGTAAACAGGTACAGCCAAAAGGAAAAGGCAACATAGTATTTATTTGCAGTCCTTTCGCAGGGGATATCGTGACAAACACAATCAGTGCCCAAAAGTATGGAAAGTTTGCGGTGAAAGAAGAAGCGATACCAGTCATCCCGCATCTAATGTATCCACAGTTTCTTGATGAAAATAATATTGACGAGAGACAACTTGGAATAAAGATGGGTTTAGTACTGATGAGTAAATGCAGTGAACTATGGGTGTTTGGAAATTATCTTTCATCAGGTATGACTTTAGAAGTTCAAAAAGCAAAGATGATGAAATTGCCTGTTAGGTATTTTACAACGGAATGCGTAGAAAAGAGAGGATTAGCTGAGGTAGAAGAATGCTTTGCATATAACCGTGGCAGTTGTGAAATCCTAAGTGTAAAGCGGTGCCAAGGAAACAGGTGCAGTTTTTTAAAAACTGCTGCTGAAGCTGAGAAGGAAAAGGAGAGGGTAGTTGAGAGAATCCAAAATCTTGATTATTATCTGAGAGAACATTTAATAGATAAGTACTTCGGAGGAAATATTAATTCTAGGGATACGAGGGAGGACTTATGAAGGCTAAAGAATATTTATCACAAGCATTTAGACTTGATGAGAGAATAAACACAAAGCTTGAACAAGCCGAGTATGTAAAAGCACTTTCTATGAAGACTACGTCGTGTTTCGGCTCTGAAAAAATCAGTGGCGGCAAGACGAGAAGTCCAATAGAGAATGCAGTCTGTAAACTTCTGATGCTTGAAGATGAAATCAATTCAGATATTGACCAGCTTATTGGTTTGAAGTTAGAAATTCAAACAACTATTTCTAAAATCGATAGTCGACTTTATCGCCTGATACTTGAACAACGTTATCTTGAAGGCAAGAAGTGGGTAGAAATTTCAAGTATTTTAGAATACGATTTGCGATGGATTTATCGTCTTCATGTTAAGGCCTTAAAGGAAATTGATAAAGTAATTGCATCACGCCATTTAAAAGACACTTGGATCTGATGTATAATGTAAAGTGTAAGAATCTGAAAGTTAGTATCCTTGGGCAGATATATCAAGGATACTAACTTTTTTCAATAACTGTGTGATGTTCTTAGGACTTTTTTGATTTTTGGGTGCCAGAGTTCTAAATTTTATTTTTCTTTACGAACCCCTTTGAATGGTTCATTACTACTAGTTTTTACATCAATAAATCTACCGGTATCGGCATCACGTTTTGTATAAAGACCCGTTTTTGGATTTAATACTTGGGATCGATCATTTACTGCACCATGTCTGTGGTTTTGCCCTGAATTTTTAGCCAATCCATGCACCTCGTTTGAAGAACCTGGCACCCATAGTAATTATACGATATCTAGTTATATTAATCAAATTTCGTACTGTATAATGAGTTTGATACTGATTTGCTAAAATGAAAACGGAGGTGATAGGTATACCAACGAAACCTCAAAGACCATGCAAACACCCGGGATGTCCTGAACTAACAAACAGTAAGTACTGTATGAACCATGAAAAGCTCCATTCAAATGACAGGCCAATTGCAGGAGAACGTGGTTATGACCATCAGTGGAGAAAAAAAAGAAAGCAATATTTAAAAGTAAATCCTCTATGCAAGCAATGTAAGAGAAACGGGAAGTTAATCGAATCGGAAGTAGTAGACCACATCATTCCTCATCGAGGTAACAAGGTTATCTTCTGGGATGAAAGCAACTGGCAGGCATTATGTAAAAAGTGTCATGATAAAAAAACAAGAACGGAAGATCAGTATCCAGAATATAAATATTAAAGGTCATAACAAGCCATGTTAATTCACTAACCAAACATGATATTATGTATATTAGAAAAGTATATTTAACTACCCCCTAGGGGCATCAAAATAGCTAAATATTTATCATTATGCGACCGCCGCCCCCAATCGCGTGAATTTTCGCATAATTGATAGGGGGGGTAGTCCTTGGGATGCCAAAAGAGGCTTCAAACCCTTGGGGCTATTATATTTTAATATTAAATATTTCGCGTAAAGGTTAACCAATAAATACGACTAAAAAATGCTGAAACGACTGATATACAAAGCTTACAGCACTATTAATCAAAAAATGCAATATCGATAGAAACGCTAAAAAATGCTTAATAAAATAGCATTTAAAGGCGTTTTTTTATTGCCCGGTATATAAATCGCTGAAAGGAATGTTGAAAGATGACTGAAGAAATTAAAAAGCAAATATTAGAACTACGAAAAAATGGAATAGGTTACAAGGCAATCGCAACTTCACTAGATATGTCTCGAGATAGTGTCCGCAGCTTTTGTAAAAGAAATGAACTTATTGGGGAGGCGAAGTTAGTTGCTGTAAATATTGAAGAGAAGATAAAAAACAATGAGATCTGCTCAAACTGCAGCAAGCCTCTTAAACTTAAAACTCGTGGTACGAGGAGCAAGAGGTTTTGCTCAGATGTCTGCCGGCGAAAATGGTGGAAAGATAATCCCCAGGAGCGGGTACAAAGTGAAAGCGCAATCTATGAATATGTATGCCCACACTGTGGAAGAGAATTCAGCTGCTATGGGAACAAGAAAAGGAAATTTTGCAGTCATAATTGTTTTATAAAATCAACTTATTGGGGTGAAGAAGATGGAGTTTAAGAAATTACAAATTGAGAGTTTAATACCGGCGAGTTACAATCCCCGGAAGAAATTAAAGCCTGGGGATACCGAGTTTGAAAAGATAAAAAATAGCATAAAGGAATTCGGTTATGTCGATCCCGTTATCGTCAATCAGGATCTGACTGTTATTGGTGGGCATCAGAGGGTATCGGTCTTAAAGTCCCTTGGGCATATGGAAATTGACTGCGTGATTATCGATATTGATAAAACAAAGGAGAAGGCTTTAAACATTGCACTTAATAAGGCAGTGGGATCTTGGGACGAGGTTCTTCTTGCAGATCTGCTGAAAGATCTAGAAGCTTTAGATTTTGATCTCAAATTCACTGGATTTGATCCTCCTGAAATTGATGAGCTGTTTAGTAATATCTATGACAAAGAAATCAAAGAAGATGACTTTGATGTGGATAAGGAGTTGGCAGAACCAGCAGTCACCAAACTGGGGGATGTATGGCTTTTAGGGAAGCACCGCCTCATCTGTGGAGATAGCACTAACAGTGAAACATTAAGTATCTTGATGAATGGAGAAAAAGCTAATCTCTGCGTAACCGATCCACCTTATGGTGTTAATTTCACAGCTGGTTCTGAAAATGAACGCTTAATAAAAAATGACAACCTTAAGGGAAAAGAGTTTTATGAATTTCTCTTGGCTGCCTTTAAGAACATCTATGCGTCGTTAGATGATGGTGGTGCAATATACGTTTTTCATGCTGATACGGAAGGCTTGAACTTTAGAAATGCTTTTATGGACGCTGGGTTTAAATTATCAAGCGTATGCCAATGGGTAAAAAACTCGTTGGTGCTTGGTCGAAGTGATTATCAATGGCAAAATGAACCGGTCTTGTATGGATGGAAACCGACAGGATCTCATCGTTGGTATTCGGACCGTAAGCAGACGACTATTTGGAACTTTGACAGGCCTTCGAGATCAAAAGATCATCCTACGACAAAACCTTTGCCACTGATTGCCTATCCAATAAAAAATAGCAGTATGAGCAACTGCATCGTTCTTGATCCTTTTGGTGGAAGTGGGTCCACCCTGATCGCCTCAGAGCAGACCGGACGGATATGTTACACGAGCGAGCTTGATGAAAAATATTCCGATGTTATAGTGAAAAGATTTTATCAGAATTTTCCTGAAACCGTGATAAAAAGAAATGGTGTCGTAATAGACCCAGAAGTTTTATTTTGTGAGAGAGCAGGAGAAAAATCTTCTTGAAAAGATGTACACAACACATCTTAATTTACTTGCTATTATCTGACTTTAGAGGGATATATAAAGTACCAAATTGAACACAGGAGGTACTTTGGGAAATGAAAAAAGGCGAGCTTTTTAGATTAAATAACACGGACAGCATCTATCAGGTGGCTGGAAAATGGGACTTATGTATTGTCTTAATGCCAGTGAGCGAAAAGGATGACCAAGTACTCGTTTATGAACTTGATGAACTGGAAGCGTTGATTAGAGAAGGTCGATTCAGAATACTTCATAAGTTGCCGATCGTACAGGGAGAAAACTCATGAAAGCACTATTCGGAAGGAAAGTAAGCGATTTAGAAGAACTGCGGGAATTAACTCGACTAGCAAGGGAAGCTGGCCAGAAAGGGCAAAATTGCCGCGTTAAAAAGGAAGTTGTCCTAGACGCAGAAACTTTTGATCGATTTGCTAAAGACTTCTTTATTGACTGGGATTTCATAACTGAGCTGGATGGTGGCATGAACAAAGAAGGTGAGATCCTTTGCATCAGAGTAATCAATCAGTCAACCAATGAGAAAATATTGATTAATAATGAAGGGCATACTTATTCTCGGTATACTGCGATTGAAGATTGAAAAGGTAAAGTAGAAATACATTGTTGTTAATTTTATTGCACCTATTCACCCGCATTTAAATTGGATTGCGGGTGGTTTGATGACATTTCAATTTCATAAAGTGAACTAATAACTTGCTATTATCTGTGTTTTAAGTGATAAATGTAATACCAAAAAAGCACAGGAGGTAATTAAAATGGATAGGAAAGAAATGGTTGCTAGACTAGGAGAATTCTTTGAAACCAAACCCAGGTATCTGGGACCACCGAGTTTTGCGTACTTGATTGAAACCGGTGACGAGAACTACACCATTGATAGAGAAGGAAACATAATGGATTCAAAAGACAACAGAGTCGACTTTGAAATGCTGATCAGTGGGAAGAAGATCGAGATGGCGACTGAAATGCTGCCGATTGAGAGTTTCGAAGTAACGCTGAAGCTAGATGGGCATGGCGCCACATCCTTAAGAAACCTGGCCAACATGATTTATAGCAACCAGGAACTCATTAAAAAAGCATTCAACCTCGATTATTGCCTGATGGAAGAAGACCTGATAAAACGCTTGAATGAAAAGAAGAATATATCAATCGATGATTTTCAAAGAATAATCACGAGCGCCGAAGCTGAGAAACATAATGCACTTTCCTTCGACTTTGGAAAACAGCTGATGACTCTCAAGTTAAGCAGGCACTACTTGAATTTGGACGAGACAAATGCATTCATGAATCTGGCGGTTCTGATGAGTGACTTTGCCAAAACGATGAAGCATGTTTCAAGCAAACCCAAAGAAACAGATAATCCTAAATTCGCATTCCGAGTCTGGCTCATTAGGCTTGGGATGGTCGGAGACCGCTATAAACTTGATAGGAAAGTTTTGCTTTCAAACCTGGAGGGGAACAGCGCCTTCAGAACGATAGGAAAAGAGGCTGGCGTATGACAAAGCCAAAGTGCAAACTAATTGGAGAAAACGGAAATATATTTAACCTGATGGGAATCGCAAGCAAAACACTAAAGAGACTAGGACTTGCAAAAGAATCTGATGAAATGCTTAACAGGATTAGTGTGTGTGGCAGCTACGATGAAGCCATTCAGATAATTAGTGAATATGTGGAAGTTCAATAGGCCAGGAGAAGAAAGAAAGTAGGATCAAGTCAATGTATAATCTGGAAGACATTTCTTGTTATATATAATTAGTTGTCTTATAATAGTGTTAAAGCTTTAATCTTATAATAAAGGGGAATTTTGATGGGATTTTTCGATTCTATGAAAGAAGTAATAACACAAAAGCCAACAAATTTAAAAAGTCCATATTTTTATAAAATAGATAGTGACAATGAGAAGCAGTTGGAGCAATTAAAAGAATTCTATAAAATTGCTTCAGATAATGTGAAACAGCAGGTAGAACGTGACATCAAAATGCTTTCATATGGAATAGCAGGAGAAAATAATGTTGCTTTTGAATTGAATAATAGTTATCTTCCGATTATTGTACTGCACGATTTATATCTTGAGTGTGATGGCTTATCGGCGCAAATAGACTATTTAATTGTAACTACAAAATTTTCATTAGTAGTGGAATGTAAAAACCTTATTGGTAATATCGAAGTAAATAGTAATGGAGAGTTTATTCGAACAACAGAATATAATGGCAAATATAAAAAAGAAGGAATTTATAGTCCAATTACACAAAACAACCGCCATCTTGAAATGATAAAGAAAGTCAGATCTTCAAGCAAAAATAATCTGTTAACTAAAACTATATTTGAAAAGTCATTTGATGAAAATTATAAATCTGTAGTTGTTCTTGCTAATCCTAAAACAATTATTAATATGAAATATGCAAAAAAAGAAATCAAAGAACAAATCATAAGGAGTGACCAGCTAATTACGTATATAAAAAAATTAATAAACGAAAGCAAAAATCCGGTTTCGTTTGAAAAACAAATGTATGAAATAGCGGACTTCTTCTTGAATTTACATACAACTAATAACGTAGATTATACAAAAAAATATTCGATTGATGATAGTGAGGAAAAAGTCAGTGAGAAAAAGGAGATCGAGCCTACAATTAATATTGTTGAAGAGGCACCACTTTATAAAGACTTGAAGCAATATCGCTATGAAACTAGTAAAGCCGAAGGAGTTAAGCCATACTTCATTTATAATAATGCGCAGATGCAAGAGTTGATTTCTTCTATGCCTGGAAATCTGGATGATATCAAAAAAATATCTGGATTTGGAGAAGTTAAATGTCAAAAATATGGGAATGCAATTTTAGAAATTATAAAGGAATATAGATCGTGAAGTATTAGAATTGAAGATTATAAAGGGACTCATATGAGTTCCTTTTTTTATATAAAAATTAGGAAAGGAGGTGAGATAAATGGCTCAGAGAGGAAGAAAACCAAAACCAACGGCAATCAAAGAGCTTGAGGGTAATCCAGGAAAGAGAAAGTTAAATAATAGGGAACCAAAGCCAACGAAGAGAGCGCCAAAGTGTCCGACTTGGCTTGAGCCGGAAGCAAAAAAAGAATGGCGGCGGACAGCAAAGCATCTAGAAGAACTGGGCATTCTAACGGAAGTGGATATGGCAGCTTTTGCTGGGTACTGCCAGTCATATGCTAGATGGAAAGAATCAGAAGAATTTATTTCAAAACACGCTATGATTGTAAAGTCTCCTTCTGGTCACTTGGTGCAGGTGCCACATATCTCTATTGCTCAGACTTATCTGAAAAGCATGATTCGCCTCTGCGAGCAATTTGGACTCACTCCTTCTGCAAGAAGCCGGATTATCGCTGAAAAAGGCGACATGTCCGATGATCCAATGGAATTCATTTTACTCAAGGGAGGATGAAGCTAATGAAAAAACTCAGTGAAAATCGGTTCAAGATTTCAAAGGATAGAACTCATTTGATAGGTTTCACCAGAAAAGGTGAGCCTTTTTTATTTGATCCTGAAGATTTTGAAATTGTAAGAAGACATACCTGGCATATTTCAAAGCGGGGATATCTGACATCAAAGATCAGTGGAAAAGCCGTGCCAATGCATAGAATATTAGTCAGGAATTCAACACAATTGGTTGTAGACCACATTTCGAGAAACCGGCTGGATAATCGAAGAAGCAATCTAAGATTATGTACCCAACAAGAAAATTCATTTAACCAGACACTGCCTCGGAATAATTCGACTGGACATATCGGGGTGAGTTTTATGAAGAAGGCAAATGTGTTTGAGGCTTATATTCACCTTAACAATAAAAAACACCACCTGGGACTTTATAAAAATTTGAAAGATGCGGTGATGGTCAGAGACATTGCGGCGCAAAAATACTTTGGGGAATTCGCCAATTTGAACTATCCGAATGCTGAACCGCTTAATCTGACAGGATAGATTTATGAGTGATGAAAATGTTCTGTTTACTCCAACAGAGTATATGCTCCCGACATCTCACTATGATGAATGGAGGGCACAACACACCATAAACTTCATCGAAAACCTCAAACACACGAAGGGCGAATGGTACAACAAGCCTTTTAAACTTCTTCCTTGGCAGGACACCATCATAAGAAATTTGTTCGGGGTGATAAAACCAAGCGGTTACCGTCAATTCACAACAGCTTATGTGGAGATCGCCAAGAAGCAAGGCAAAACCGAGCTGGGCGCAGCACTCGCTCTTTACATGCTAACTGCCGATGGAGAAAAAGGTGCAGAGATCTACAGCTGTGCGGCAGATCGTGCGCAGGCAAGTTTGATCTATAACGTAGCCGTGGATATGATCACACTTTGCCCAGCTCTGAAAAAAAGACTAAAAGTTGTGGCTTCCCAAAAGCGGATCGTATATCCTGCCATGAATTCCTTCTATCAGGTGCTATCCAGCGAGGCATACTCAAAGCATGGGATATCTCCTACAGCAGTTCTCTTTGATGAGACTCATGTAGCGAACCGAGAGATGATGAACGTTATGCTCCATGGTGCCGCTGATGCGAGGAAACAACCGATCAACTTCCTGATCACGACTGCTGGAAATGATTTTAATAGTATTGGATATGAACTCCACCAAAAAGCAGTCGATGTTTTAAAAGGAAGAAAGGTTGATCACACCTTCTATCCCACCATCTATGCTGCAGATGAGGATGATGATTGGACAAAGCTGGAGGTCTGGGAGAAAGCAAATCCTAGTCTTGGTGTGACTGTTGATGTAGAAAAAATGCAGATCGCCTGTGAAAATGCCAGGCAGAATCCTGCCGAGGAGAATCTGTTTAAACAACTAAGACTATGTATTTGGGTTAAGCAGTCAGTTAGATGGATGCCTATGCATGTCTGGGATGAGTGCAAGTTTTTAGTTGAAGAGCATGAACTAGTTGGTAGGGAGTGCTATGGAGGACTTGATCTCTCAAGCACTACAGATATCACAGCTTTTGTCCTGGTATTTCCTCCAAGATATGACGAAGAAAAATATGTCGTGCACCCTTACTTCTGGATCCCGGAAGACAATCTAAAACTTCGAGTTCGAAGAGATCATGTTCCTTATGATATTTGGGAGAAGCAGGGTCATATAAAAACAACTGAGGGAAATGTGGTCCATTATGGATATATAGAAACCTTTATTGAAGATTTGGGAACGAAGTTTAATATCAAAGAGATTGCTTTCGACAGGTGGGGTGCTGTACAGATGGTTCAAAATCTGGAGGGTATGGGATTTACAGTTATCCCATTCGGTCAAGGTTATAAAGATATGTCGCCGCCAACGAAAGAGCTCATGAAGTTGACTCTTGAAAAGAGACTAGCCCATGGAGGTCATCCAGCGCTCAGATGGATGATGGATAATATCTTTGTAAAAACAGATCCTGCTGGAAACATCAAACCAGATAAGGAAAAATCGACAGAAAGGATAGATGGTGCGGTTGCAACGATTATGGCTTTAGATCGATCGATTAGAAATGAAAACAGGGAAAGTGTTTATGAAGGTAGAGGGATATTAATCATATAGTTAGATTTTCTCAATTCGTCTAACAACTTTCAAAGTTGCGGGTCCAGTTTTGGCATAAGTCATAGCTGAGGTTACAAACTGGGCGTTAAAGCTTTTGGGGATGTCTTTTTGAGATTTTGTGAGATATCCGAATGGTTCTAAGATAACACGAACCATAGTGCCAAGAGCCTGTTTTGTAAAATTGTCTGTAAGATCAAAGATCGGTGATGAAAGGCTCAGATAATAGCTTTCAACTTGCGATAAGCAAGCACATAGTGCTGGTTTTCCAGCTTCGCTAATGTCAATCATTGCGATGATATTATCATCATCAGAAAGGATGTTTTCAAAGATATGAATAGCCTCAGAGTTACCATCGAATTTCTTATAGTTAGGAGCCTTTTGAATAAAGTCAGTAAAGATTGCTTTCATAATAATACCTCCTTAGGTTTGTTTGTTCAAACATGTTATATCACGTAACTAATATAACATGTTTGAACAAACAGTACAATACATTTTTGAATATTGTTTTTAGGGAGTGCAATTGAGTTTGATTTGTAGTCGTAAAAGATAACTGATTACTTTAAATTGCTAAATTCAATTACCAAATACTGTGGTATAATTTTCTTATAGGGTTCAAGTTAATTGAATTTTTTGATTCTCTATGGCAAACAACTTTTGAGGTGATTAATATTGTATGAGTATTCTAAAGTTGAATTAGATAGTATAGTTAGGTTTTTAGATGCAAGAATAATAATTGATTCAGCGTATTCTGATTCAGTTAAATTTGCGATTAAGAAAGTTATGAATCGGAATTATAGAGATGAAATCATAGAAATGAAAATTCAAGACACACAAAATCTTAGGGATTCTTTGTATTTATTGGATAAGTGTGTTAATAACTTTATGGGAATTGTTTGTGAAAGAATTGAGATGTTTAATTACAATTACCTTAAAAATAAGGAAGGAACAATTACTTTAACTAATCCAGATCCTACTTCAAAATCAGATTTACTGCATATTCACGACAAAAAAAAATATTCAATAACCAGCTGTGGACCAGATGTTAAATTTGGATCTGCTGATTATGTCGTCGAGGAATATATAAAAAAGCATTTGATGAATGAAGAAAGTCATGGATTCATTGATATTACAGGATACTTAAAAGCAGAAGACTATTGTGAAAAAACTGGATTTAAAACCTTAAATAAAAGTCAAAATGCAAAAATTCTTGAGGCTATTCGAAAGTATAGATATAAACCAACTATTCCTAGTGAAATTTCTAGAATGGAATTTCATAGGATCTTCTATTACTATATACATTATTTAACTACTGGGATATTACCTTCTGAGATTGAAATATCAGATTTGTCAGACTTAATTAGTAGTATTAATAAAAATGAACTTACGGAATCTGATATTAGGAATAAAATTTGCGTTGACCAACCTTCACTTACGGTGAGTGATATATCTGATTTGAGAGATGAAATCATTAACGCGAATAAAATGAATTCAAATAAACCTGCGGAATCGGCCCAATTAAATAGCGAGAATGAGGAATCACGTTCAGTAATTTCTGAAAAAATGAAAACTCCAAATATGAGTAAATGGAATTCATTTTGGATTAATCCAAATACTAAAAATGTTGTAAAAGTACTCAAATACGTGGGTATCGGAATAGCTGCTGTAGGCGGCGGAGTAATTATAGCTAAAAATCCTGAGTTACGCAAAAAAGGTATCAAATATATTAAGGATTTACAGGTCCCTCAGAAAATCGGAAAAGGAATCAAGAGTGTTTCAGAAAACATGTCAGTCATTATACCAACTGTGGAAGATGCAATTGAAAACTCACCTGAAATAGGAAAGCATATTAATGCAGATAATATTTCATCTTTTAGAGAAGCATTTGACATGTTTTGTATAGGTCTAATTACTAAAATTGAGTTCCATGAAATTGCTAATTCTATATCAGAGAAAAACGGAAAAAATCCAATAAAGTATCTTAGATTACTGGTGAATTTTTTCGGAGATAATAATGCCGCCAATTTATTAGAAGATTTATAATTTAATAAACAAAAACAAGTAATACACATTGGCATCTTCAAAAGAGGTGCTTTTTTAATACCCAATTTTAGGAGGAAGCTAAGTGAGAATACCTTTTTTATCAAAAATATTTCAGCCAAGAGCGGGACCAACAAACAATTTATGGGGAAGTGCTTATAGCTTTTTCTTTGGGAGTACAACAAGTGGAAAGACCGTGAATGAAAGAACCGCGATGCAGACTACTGCAGTTTATGCCTGCGTCAGGATCCTTTCAGAAACGATAGCTAGTTTGCCACTTCATACATATAAAAATACAGTTGTCGGTAAAGAAAAAGCAATAGATCATCCCTTATACCATCTTCTTCATAACGAACCCAATCCAGAGATGACCTCCTTCGTGTTTCGAGAAACACTGATGGGTCATCTTTTATTATGGGGAAATGCCTATGCACAAATCATACGAGATGGCAGAGGGAAAGTGGTCGCACTTTACCCACTGATGCCGGACAAGATGGTCGTTGATAGGACTGTGAGTGGTGAACTTTACTTCGAATACAGAAAAGACACGGGAACGGTGATCTTAAGAAAAGAAGAAGTGCTGCATATACCTGGTCTTGGTTTTGATGGACTGTTGGGGTACTCACCGATTGCCATGGCCAAAAATGCAATCGGGATGGCAATTGCCACTGAAGAGTATGGAGCAAAGTTCTTTTCTAATGGTGCCAATCCGGGAGGCGTACTGGAGCACCCTGGGGTGGTTAAAGATCCGACTCGGATTAGAGAAAGCTGGAACGCAGTATATCAGGGAAGTGGAAATGCACACAGGGTGGCAGTTTTGGAGGAGGGGATGAAATTTCAGCCGATCGGGATCCCACCCGAGCAAGCACAGTTTCTTGAAACGAGGAAGTTTCAGACAGAAGAAATATGCAGGATATTCAGGGTACCGCCTCACTTAGTAGCTTCCTTGGATAGAGCGACTTTCAGCAATATAGAAAACCAGTCGATAAGCTTTGTTATCCATACGATAAGGCCTTGGCTTGTACGGCTCGAACAGTCAATCAATAAAGCACTTTTCACTGATGTTGAGAAGAAGGTGTACTTTGTCAGTTTTATTGTTGACGGCCTACTGCGTGGTGATTATGCGTCCAGGATGCAGGGGTACTCGGTTGGAATACAAAATGGTTTTCTAAGTCCGAATGATATAAGAACTCTTGAAAACATGAATCTAATACCTGATGAAGAAGGCGGGAATTTGTATATTGTCAACGGCAATATGACGAAGCTCAAAGATACGGGAGCTTTTTCAAATAGAGGAGGTAATCAAGAAATGGAGGGACAAAAGCTTGAATAAGAAATTTTGGAACTGGGTGAAAAACGAGGAAGGGAGGACACTGTATTTAGATGGTGCGATTGCAAATGAGACATGGTTCGGGGATGAAGTTACACCCAAGCAGTTCAAATCAGAGCTTATGAATGAAGGTGGTGATATTACCATATGGATCAACTCCCCAGGCGGCGACGTTTTCGCCGCATCACAAATCTACAATATGCTTATGGACTATAAGGGGAAGGTCACAGTGAAGATCGATGGCTTGGCTGCAAGTGCTGCTTCGGTGATCGCCATGGCAGGAGGGGAGGTACTTATGTCACCGGTTGCGATGATGATGATCCATAATCCGATGACCATAGCTTTTGGAGATACAGCAGAAATGAAAAAGGCGATCTCAATGCTTAGTGAGGTGAAGGAAAGCATTATTAACGCATACGAAATAAAAACCGGGCTTTCAAGAGCAAAGCTTGCAAACCTGATGGATGCAGAAAGCTGGTTTAATGCAAAGAAGGCCATTGAACTTGGATTTGCAGATAAGATTATGTTTTCTGAAGAAAGTGAAGCTACGCCAGAAAATGAAGGAATAATATTCAGCAAAGTTGCTGTTATGAATTCATTTTTAAATAGTATTCCCCAGGATAAAAAACCAATGGGAATCGATATTACAACATTAGACAAGAGGCTTGACCTCTTAAAAATTTAAGGAGGAATTATAATGAGTAGAATTTTAGAACTAAGAGAGAAAAGAGCAAAAGCATGGGAGACGGCCAAGGCGTTTCTGGATACCAAAAGAGGTGAGGATGGGCTGATATCTACTGAAGATACCACTGTCTATGAAAGAATGGAAACCGATGTGGTCAACCTTGGGAAAGAAATCGACCGGCTGGAAAGACAGCAAGCGCTAGACCTTGAATTGTCAAAACCGGTTAATACTCCGATCACCTCGAAGCCTACTACAACTGGTGATGTGAAAACAGGAAGAGCGGCAGAGGATTACAAAGAAGCCTTCTGGAAAGCCATGCGAAGTAAAAACAGTGTCGAGATACAAAATGCGCTCCAGGTAGGGACGGATTCGGAAGGCGGGTATCTGGTTCCAGATGAATTTGAAGCCGTCTTGATTCAGTCGCTGGAAGAAGAAAATATCTTCAGACAGCTGGCTAAAATCATCCAGACTTCATCGGGGGATAAGAAGATACCAGTATCCTCTTCAAAAGGTACTGCGTCCTGGGTAGATGAGGAAGGCTTGATTCCTGATTCTGATGATTCCTTTGGACAGAGTTCACTAAGTGCTTACAAACTAGCGACGATGATCAAGGTTTCGGAAGAACTTATCCAAGACTCTGTTTTTAATTTGGAGTCTTATATCGCAAAGGAATTTGCAAGAAGGATAGGGGCAAAGGAAGAGGAAGCCTTCTTCATTGGAGACGGGTCAGGGAAACCTACAGGTATCTTCCACTCTTCAGGTGGCGCAGGGATTGGTGTCACCACAGCGAGCGCTACAGCGCTTACCTTTGATGAGCTTATGGATCTTTTCTATAGCTTGAAATCGCCATACCGGAAGAATGCTGTATTTGTCACAAACGATGCAACGGTGAAAACCATCAGAAAGCTAAAAGATGGCAACGGACAATATATTTGGCAGCCATCAGTAACACTTGGGCAGCCGGACACTATCCTCAATAAACCGGTCAGGACTTCTGCATATGTTCCGACAATTGCCGCTTCAGCCAAACCGATTGCTTTTGGTGATTTCAGTTACTACTGGGTGGCGGATCGTCAGGGTAGATCCTTCCAAAGACTCAATGAACTCTTTGCAGCAACTGGTCAGGTAGGCTTCAAAGCCACCCAAAGAGTTGATGGCAAACTGATTCTGACAGAAGCCATTAAAGCTTTGCAGATGAAAGCGTAGGTGATTTTCATGAGTAATGTTAAAAACTACACGGAGCAGGGTGGGGAAAAGACGGTTATTGGTGGCGAGCTTTATATCACTACTGGCGGTAAGATTAGCTTTGGAGGCGCGGAGTTAAAACCTGCCGCAGTTCAGGCAGATAGTGTTGCCTCAACAATTGCGGCGTTGGTGATAGATTTTAATGCGCTTTTGTCAAAGCTTAAAGCAGCAGGACTCATGGAAACAGAATAATGAAGGGAGATGAGCGTATTGGTCGTTACACTGGGAAAAACTAAAGAATGGTTAAGAGTCGAGTCAAATGACGAGGATGCGCTCATTGAGCGCTTTATTCTATTAGCGGAGAATATTGTAGAAGATATTCTCCGCTTTCCATTATCCGAATTTGAAACTGTACCTGAACCGGTAAATCATGCAATTTACTTTGGAGTGTCCAAATTCTTTGAAAGTCGAAATGAACTCGATGTCGGCGAACTGACTGACACGATCAAGAAGATTCTCTTTGGTTACCGAAGGGAGTCCTGGTGATGGAGATAGGAAAGCTTAGATACAAAATATCCATAGAAGCTTATACACCGACCCGAGATAGTTATGGAGCAGAAATAGCATCCTGGAATGAAGTCGCCAAGGTATGGGCTGAGGTTGCACCCCTATCAGGGAAGGAATACTTTTCGTCAAAACAAGTTAACTCGGAAGTGACGACAAAGATCACTATTCGGTACTTGGAGGGGCTCAACACAAAAATGAGAATTGCATTTAAGAATCGGATTTACGACATCTTATCAATCATTAATCCGGAAGAACGAAATGGTTCTCTTGTCTTTATGTGTAAGGAGAGTGAGCCAAATGGCTAAGCGGTCAAGAATCAGAAAAGTAATAACCCATATCGAAGGCATGGAAGAAGTGCTTAAATTACTAACTGATCTTGGAGATGCAGCTGAAGAAGTTCTGGACAGCGCAGCCAAGTCAGGAGCTGAGATTGTTCTTGCCTCTGCAAAAGAGAAAGTCCCTGTTGATAGCGGAAAGCTAAGAGATAGTTTGGTACTTAAAAGAGCTAAAGTGAAAAATGCCAAAGTGATGGGCGTATATACGATATCAAAGACTGGTGGATTAGAATATTTCGCTTTTGTCGAGCTTGGAACATCAAGGATGAAAGCAAGACCATACTTGAGACCGGCAGTAGATGAAAACATTAAAAATGTGGCAGATAAAATAAATGAGGAAGTATTACGTTCCCTTGGGAGGATAAAATAATGCGCTTGGAAGAAGCAGTAAGCTCACACCTGCAATCAAAACTTGGGAATAAACTCTACCCTTTCCTATTACCCCAAAGCGTGGTACTTCCGGCTGTTGTATATCTCCCAGTTTCGATGGAGAGGCTGCATAGTCTTGTCGAAGATACTGGTTTTGTAAAACAGCGGATCCAATTTTCTTCATATGGCAAAAGCTATAAAGATGCGGTTGATACAGCCAGCATCATAAGAGGGGATTTGCAAAACTTTTCAGGAATTATGGGAGAAGTGAATATCGGTAGTGTTCTTGTTATGGAAGAAATAACAGATTATGAGCCGGATACGGACATTTACTCTGTAACAATAGAATTTGAGTTTCAATTTGAGGAGGGATAATATATGGCGATAGCAGGAAAAAGCGGGAAATTGGGACTGGGTGCAAATACGGTTGTAGATGTAAGCAGCTGGTCACTTGAATTAGGAGCAGATACAGTAGATGTGACTGCCCTTGGTGATGAATGGAAGAAGTTTATTGCAGGACTTAAAGAATGGTCAGCTTCAGCGGAAGGTTTTTATTCAGTACATACTGATGTTACGGGACAGAAAGCACTTCAAGATGCATACCTCAATTGCAGCGAAGTAGCGCTGAAGATGTACGTTAATGCAACCAACTACTATTCAGGAGGAGCATATATTTCAGGACTGTCAGTTGAGGATCCAGTGGATGATACGGTGAGTATTTCTTTTGAGTTCCAAGGAACGGGTCCTTTGGCCTATAACTAAGGGGTGATCTAAATGACAATAGCAGGTAAAGTAGGTGCTGTGTTTCTTCAAACAGAGGAACCTCCAGCGTCTTTTATAAAAGCATCAACGATAGAAAGTTTTGACAGAACATCGTATACGATCGGAAATGAAATCCAAAGGTATTTAGATAAGAATTCTCCTGTTACCATATATGTGAACGATGTGGTAATCACGACTGGATTTTCCGTTCAATATCTAGGGGGAGTTGTTAAGTTCTCAATTCCACAAGACCCAGAAGATGAAGTAACGGTTAGTGGAAAAAGCATTGAAGTTGACCAGGTCGGTGGATTCTTCAGTTGGAGTGCAGAACTATCCTCTGATACTGCGGATGTGACCACTTTTGAAAGTGCTGGATGGAAGGATAATCTACCAACGATCAATGGGTTTTCGGCTTCTACAGAAAGCTACTGGTTAGATGAAAAGCTGTCCGGAAGGCTAGGACAAGAGGTTATCGTTGCGTTATACCTTGATGCCAGTACAAATAAAAAGCGGTATGAAGGTTATGGTGTGATATCGGGGGATAGCATTGAACTTTCAGTAGATGATGTCATAAATGAAAGTATTGAATTTGAAGGTAGCGGGAAATTGTATTATAGGGAGGACTAAGAATAATGAAACATGGAGTAACTATAGAATTGGATAAACCGAGAACACTTCGGTATGGGATGAACGCATTAATTAAGATTGAAGAAATGACAGGCAAAAATCTTACCAAGTTGGAACTCGATAATATTTCGATCAAAGACCTTAGGACAATTATCTATGCGGGTCTCTATCATGAGGATAAGAGTCTGACTCCTGAAAAGTGCGCAGACCTGATCGATGAGTATAGCGACATTGGAACAGCAGCAGAAAAGTTAGGAGAAGCAATGACTTTGGCCTTTGGTTCGAACCAGGGAAACCAACAGGCGATGGCGACAGCAAAGAGTTCAATATAGAGCTACTGTTTCCCATCGCCGTAAAAAAACTAAAGATGAAGCCGACCGAGTTTTGGGAGACTACACCCTATGAGTTTGGTCTTAAGCTCGAAGGATATTTGGAGAGCAAAGTAGAACGCAGGCAAGAAATTGTTTGCTTAGCCTGGCATGTCGAAGCGCTCGCAAGACAAAAGAGACTTCCAAGTCTGAAGAAACTACTCAAGGATAGTAAAATTCAGAAAAAAGAGAACAGTCATCTTTCGATTGAACAGTTGATGAGAATAGCACAGAGTAAAGGACTGCAAGTTCCAAGGCAATACCAAAATATATAAGATTATTATTTATATTGATAAGATACTGATTTAAATGTATATTAAATGTTATAGTTCGTAATAGTAAGATATTACGAGATAGCGTAAAATATATTGTTATGGGGGAAATGATTTGAAAAATGTAGATATACAAAACATTAGAATTACTGCAGAAAACTATTATAGAAATGGAGATTTCTATTGTTCTGAAGCGATAGTAAAAACAATAAAAGATGCATTTGAGCTACCCATATCTGATGATGTAATTAAAATGGCCTCAGGTTTTCCGGTCGGTATTGGCGGCTCAGGTTGCACTTGTGGAGCAGTAACCGGTGGAATCATGGCCTTAGGATTGTTTTTTGGCAGAAGTAAAGCAAAAGATGAAAGTGTTAACCAAGCAATGGCGTTATCTAAGGAGCTGCATGATATTTTTAAGAATAGACATAAATGTTTGTGTTGTAAGACGTTAACTAAAGGTATGTCACTTGGTTCACCTGATCATATGGAACAATGCATAGGATTTACTGGAGGGGTTGCAGAAGAAACTGCAAAAATAATAGTAAGAGAATTACAAAAAAAATAGAGAACCGCATAAATAATAGATTCAAAGGGGGATTCAATATGTTTGGCTTTTTACCTTTGATTGCAGCAGTGTTTTATTTTGCCATCTTTGGTGTCGGTATATATGTACTGTATTTAATCATTACAGCTTTAAGAATTTATATCAAGAAGAACTCCTGAAAAGCTTTATTTTTGTAGGTGAATAAATCAAAAGGACAAATGATTAACTAAAATCACTTGCCCTTTTTTATTTAAAGTGTTTATTACATATTCAACATCATTTTAATACATTCTGCTAATGCTTGTCCGTGATGACCACAGGCATGAATGCACTGTGATAAGAGTAAACCGGTCATGATATTACCTCCTTCATCTAACTATATTTACATTTTAACGTTATGTTATGTAGATATTATGGAGAATATTGATACGTTTTATAGATTTCTAAAAAGATAATTAAACTTTTAATAGGAGCTGAGAATGCTCTTTTTTTATTGCCTGAAAGGAGGTGATGGATTGGCAATACTTCGAAATATTGTTGTAAAAATTGGAGCAGATATCTCAGGACTTCAAAAAAGCTTAACGGATGCTTCAAAGAGCCTGGACAAGGCAGGTAAAAGCATCTCATCTATTGGAGGCAAGCTGACAACCGGACTGACTCTGCCGATTGCCGCAGCTACTGGAGGCATTCTGAAACTTGGAACTGACTTTGATAATGCTTTTGACAAGATAAGAGTCGGGACTGGTGCGACAGGTGAGGCATTAAAGGGATTGCAGTCTGATTTCAAATCTGTATACTCTTCAGTTCCCTCAGGGATGGCAGAAGTTAGTACCGCTATTTCGGATCTTAATGTTCGAACAAGACTGGCAGGAAAACCTCTTCAGGAATTATCAGCACAGATGCTAAACCTCTCAAGAATCTCGGGTGAAGATCTGTCAGGCATGATCGCAGGTTCAACGAGACTCTTTGGAGACTGGAGCATATCAGCTGGTAAGACGGGAAGCACCATGGATTACCTTTTTAGAGTATCTCAAAGCACAGGCATTGGGTTCAATGACCTGAATGCTAAGCTTGTTCAATTTGGTGCTCCGCTTCGCCAGATGGGTTTTGACCTGGAGACTTCAGCGGCTCTGCTGGGTAAGTTCGAAAAAGAAGGTGTCAATACGGAGCTTGTGTTAGGGGGTCTTCGTATAGCGCTTGGTAAGATGGCCAAGGCTGGTATCACGGATACAAAGGAAGCTTTGATTGAAGTGACCAGGCAAATTAAAGAAGCTGGTTCAACCGGTGAAGCAAACGCCATTGCTCTTGAGATGTTTGGTGCCCGTATTGGTCCGGATATGGCAGCGGCTATCAGGGAAGGCCGGTTTGAACTGGGTGAATTACTCTCTACCCTTAAGTCAAGCGGGGAGACAATCAACAATGCATCCTTTGAGACATTGGATTTTGCAGAGAAGCTTACGGTTATGAAAAACAAGCTGGCAGTTGCACTCGAACCTCTTGGCTCATCGCTACTTCAGGCAATAAACGTTGTCTCGCCGGCGATTGAAGGACTCATCAATAAGCTGACGGGCTTGGTTGACTGGTTTGTAAATTTAAAAGCGAGTTCAAAAATGATGATCTTGTACTTCATCGGGATTGCGGCAGCGATTGGGCCGATACTAACAATTATCGGAGCAATGGTAAAGACAATCGGTTCAGTAATGTTATGGGGTTCGGGAGTAGCTAAAGCTTTTGGCTTAGTACAAAAGGGCACAAAAGGTATGGGTTATCTGATGACAGCAGTATTCGGACCTGCTGGAGTAGTTATGCTGGTTATCGCTTCAATTGCAGTTCTGATCGCTGGACTCATTTATTTATGGAATACCAATGAAGCGTTCCGAAGTGCAGTGATTAGCATATGGAAGACAATCGTATCTGCAGTGACCCCGATCTTAAACAGTATTAAAGATACTGCCATTACCGTATTTATGGCAATACAACAATTTATCACTACAAATCTAGGAACAATAAAGAGTATCATCACCAGTTCGATGGAGTTGATAAAAATCATTGTCGGGGCAGCACTAACCTGGCTCAGTACACAGTGGCAAATATGGGGGACAGTCATCAAACCGGTTATCACTGCAATTTGGGAGGCAATCAAGGGAGTCGTCAAAACGGCTTGGGACTTGATCTCAGGAATCGCCGGTGCTGGTCTTACAGTATTGAGTGGAATATTTAGCGTGATCGTTGGAATCTTAAATGGCGATTGGAAGCGGGCTTGGAACGGAGCCAAAAGCATTGTTGAGGGAGTATGGTCAGGAATTAAAACCGTCGTCAAGGGAGGAATCAATTTTGTTATCCGGGGGATCAACGCCATGATCTCAGGACTAAATAAGCTGAAGATAAAAGTGCCGAAAATTCCCGGGATAACAGATGGATTTAACCTGGGCTTTAATATCAGTAAAATCCCTGAACTCGCCAAAGGTGGAATTGCCACCGGACCTACACTTGCCATGATTGGTGAAGGATATGAAGATGAAGCGATACTTCCCTTAAGCAAGCTCGAAGCCATGCTTGGGGTGAATGGCAAGTCCAAGGGAAATGAAATCACGATTAACATTAACCTTAATAACCCGGTTGTTAGAGAAGATCAGGATATAAATAAAATCACAGAACGAATCAACAAGTCTCTAAAAGATTTGATGAATAAGGAAATGCGGGGTGGGATGGTCTATGATCTATAACAGTATCGATTTGAATTCAGTTCTAAATGTGCTGTCAGTATCAGGTAGAGATGTGATACCACCTTATTCCCTTGTAAGATCTAACCTACCTAAAGCCGAAAATCCGATGCTCGCTTATAAGAAAAATGAAGAAAGAAGTATCATCGCAAAATGCATCGTAAAAGGTATATCGAAATCAGCCATCCGGGATACGATTAGAAACAGTATTGCACCCTACTTGTATCCAAGCGATTTGATTTACAAGAGTTTGATACTCTCTGATGAACCTACCAAAGAGTGGTTAGCCATTCCTGATGGAGAGATAAAAATTACAGATGACAACCCAAGGTACTGCGTTTTCGAAGCATCATTTATTGCTAAGTTATATGCACTCTCGACGGCTGAAACTACAGAAACAGGTATTAATGGGGTGGTAAACACAAACTCAGGAACAGCTCCGGCACTTGGTATGATTACTTTTTCAATAACCTCCGGAACATCACAGATGATTACTCTCTTCGGAACCACATCACAGATAAAGCTTGAAGATACGAACCTGGCGGGTAATTGGGAAATAGACATGGAGAATAGGACGGTAAAGAAAAACGGGGTTCTGGCCAATAATAAAACAAATTTTAGTTTGACCAATTGGCAAGGATTTGTGGTTCCAGCAGGGGCATATCAGTTTGATTTCTCGCCGGCACAAAATGCAATGCTGACCTATAAAAGGAGGTGGTTGTGATGAGTTGCATAGATTAATAAAATGAAGAGGATAGAGGATTAATACTAATAACAAAAATAATTTAAACCGAATCCTTTCCAAGTTGGTGAGAGTCTCGGATAAATAACTTTACGCATATTATTTCAATAAATTTGTGTGATAGAATAGTAGGAGTAAAACTTATCTGGTGGTGATATTTTGTTATGAGTAATAAATTTAATATTGATGATTACTGGAGAGCAATAATTCTTTATGGTTTGAATACAGCAACCTATAAGATAGCCTTAGCGAAATGCTTGCATAATTTCACATTAAAAGGGAAAGATACTGTAAGCATGCATGAACTTGCTACGGAATTTTTCAATGCATATAAGGTTAGACTGACTAACAATATGCCACAACTTGACAATCCTGCCAGACAGACTAAAATGGAGTATATAATAAACCTATACAATTTAGGTAAAGTGTCAGAAGCAGCAGCAATTGAATATGTAAAAAACAATGCATTTTCTGATGTAATCCCAAGATTTCATACTGTAAATAATGATAAACTTCCTATCGAATTTTATGAACATTCCCAAAGCGGATTGATTTTACATGACAATGTATTTTTGTTATTCGAAGGGCAAAGCAGTGAAATTTTGATACAAGAAGTTGAATCGCGTTGGGATCTACTAGAAGCTGCTTTTCAGTTGAAAAGAGTTGATGAAAAATTGGTCAACGATATACGAAAGATCTACCTATCGGATGGATACTCCCGGAAAAATATCACGGGCCTAATACCTGTATTGAACGGTTATCAGAAAGGCATTTGCTTCTATTGTGGAGAATCTATGGATGGACATGATATTCATGTGGATCATGTGATCCCGCGTCAAGTGATTTATCATGACGAAATTTGGAATCTAGTTCTTGCACACGGGTTTTGCAATGAACAAAAGAGCGATGCGCTACCGAGTGAAAAATATATAAAAAAATTAATCGAACGCAATGAACATTTCATCGCAAGCAATCATCCAATTAAAAATCAACTAATAAAAACCATGGGACAGAATGTTGTAACACGAAGAAAGTTCGTACAGAAAGTATATGAAGATGTTAAACTTGTAATCCCATATACTTGGGAAGGTATAAAAGGATACAATCCTGATACGGATGAATTTTACAAATCGTTTGTTAGGAGTTTAAAGAAATGGTGAAGAATACAGTAGAATATTATGACCGAAATGCTGAATCGTTTTTCAGTGGCACTGTCAACGCGGATATGAGCGATCAATACAGTCGATTCGAGAAATACCTTCCGCTTGGAGCGTCAATATTGGATGCAGGCTGCGGATCAGGTAGGGACAGCAGACACTTCATGAACATTGGATTTGCTGTATCTGCTTTTGACGCTTCAGACGAGATGGTTAAATTGAGCTCTGATTTTACAGGTCTGGAAGTAAAAAAAGCTACCTTTGATGATTTTGATTTCAATAAGGAATTTGATGGGATATGGACATGCGCTTCATTACTCCACGTCAGAAGAGAATCGCTGAAAACAGTTATTGGCAGACTGGCATCGCATTTAAAGGATAATGGTGTTATGTACATGTCTTTCAAATATGGAACCGCTGAGTATGTAAAAGATGGTAGATATTTTAATTGCTATGATGAAGATGGTATTCGAAAGTTGTTGGGAAGTATATCATATCTTTCGATTTTAGATATATACCAGTCGCTCGATGCTAGAAAAGATAGAAAAGATGAATACTGGCTTAATGTCATTGTTAGAAAAACTTCTGATCAATAAATCTAATTCATTAAAATAGTAGTAATATCAGTAAAATAATACTAATTGCAACTAAGAACACTTCTGAATTCCAGAGGTGTTTTTCTATGCAAAAAATCAATTCAGAGGAAAGAATATACATAAACAAAAGAGGTGGTTTTGATGGTTGCCCAGATTGTACTACAAGATAAAGATGGTGGATTCATTGCGTACATGTTGATTGATGAGTTCATCGTTTTTAAAAGAGATGAATGGTTAAATGGATCCCACACCTTGGAAATAGAGCTTCCAATCACTCATGGTGAGATCCAAAATATCATTAAATATAACCGAATACTATTTAAGGATCAGACATTAAACAAATGGTATGAATTTGTTATTAAGGTCATCGAAAAAAATACGGATTCAGTAAAAATATTCTGTGAGAGCAGCTTATATGACACACTATACTCCTTTGTGGATTATGTCGGCTTCAACTCAAATCTTATCCTGTCAGGGCTTAACCAGATTCTAAATGCTGCAGTTCCGACCACTCAATGGCAGGCAGGGAATTCTGATATTTCTGGGTATTTCAACCTACAAGCAACCAGGAAGAATCTTAAGGAAGTCATCTGGCAGTACCTCGTTAATACTCAGGGTTATATTGAAGAACGAATTGAGATTTTAAATGGTGTAATCATTGGAAGATACATCGATGTTCTTTCCAGAAGAGGGGTTGATAGAGGAAAAGTCATTTATGATGACCGAGAAATATCTGAGGTAAACGTGAAGATTCCAGACAAGGATATTTATACGGCAGCGTTCGGTTATGGGAAAAATGAGGATATCAATACTGATGGAGAAACTGAAACAGTGGATTTTTCATCCGTTGTCTGGACTGAACCGGTGAATAAACCAGCCGGTCAGAAATGGGTAGGTCTGCCGGATAGTTATAAGACCGCCTACGGTATTAATGATCAGCACCGAATGACCGCATATGAAAATTCAGAAATTACAGAACCGGAAGCCCTTTTAAATGAGACGTACTACTATCTGTTAGAAAATATATCGGATAAAACAGAGTATTCGATCCAGGCAGCAGATTTGAAAGCACTGGGATATGAAGTGGAAGAGGTACGGATAGGTGACACAATCGGTGTACAGATTGGAATTCTCGGGATCAAAGTACAGGCAGATATCATCAGGTATCAAGAGAATTACATTGAACCAGATCAAAATGATTTTGAGTTAGCCAATCACTCTAACACTTTTATGGGGTTTATCTCTAGTCAAAACTCGGCAATTATCAATCTGAAAAAAGAGAATCAAGTGCTAAGAGACGCTCATATGGCCGGTGTATTATATGCCTGGAATAACGAGATCAACGGAACAGGTGGGTATGTCTATACAGAAGATGGAAAAGGAATACTGACCTATGACGCTATTCCGTCTTCTGCAACGAAAGTAGTCGAAATCAAGGGGGGCAGCATCAGAATAGCCAATTCAAAGGTCGGTGGCGAATGGGACTGGCAGTTAGCAATGACAGGAGATGGGATAATAGCAGACGTTATCCATACTGGGCTCTTAAAATCACTTAATGGACAGAGTGAAATAAGTATCGATAATGGAACCTTCAACTTGGGTAATGGGCGTCTTGTTTTCGACGGCTCAAATTTCACAATCAACTATTCAGGCACAGAGTTGGAAACCGTACTGGATGGAAAAGCTGAACAATCTGCAATTGATGAGATAGGGCAATACATGTCGTTTAGTCCAACGACAGGGGTGACTTTAGGCAAAACCGGATCTCCCATGCAGATCACCATTTCAAATTCTGAGATGGGGCTTTGGGACCAAGGAGCTAAGGTAGCCCATATCAATGGACAGAAAATGCTGATTACTTCGGCGGAGATCACAAACATCTTAAAGGTCGGGGTCCACCAAATAGAAAAATACAACAGCGAAATTACGCTGATTAAATATGTTGGGTAGGTGATATCATGGCTTTATCAGGCTCGGTCTATAAAGATTTCGGACCCTCAAGCAAATACAGATTATTGATCGAGTGGACAGCGACGCAAGATACTGCTTCGAACACCTCGAATATCACAGCAAGGATGTATCTTCAAAGCTTAGGGTCAAGTTACACGATTTCGTCTTCCGCAAATAAAACAGGGAAGATGTGGATTGACGGGGCGGGGTATACAAACTCCGCAATGAATGTTGGCCTAAGTGGACTTCAGAAGAAGCTGCTTTGGACACAAACCCATATCCTGACGCACAATCCGGACGGAGTCCGACAGTGCTGGATAGATGGAGAGCTCTCAGTAAATGTGACGCTATCGGGAGTATACTACGGTACGATTTCTCTAGATGCGGTACTCTTCACCTTGGACAACATTCCAAGAGGAAGTGCAATAACAACTTTTGGTGACTTTACCATTGGGGATACGATACCTATAAATTTGAATCGCTACATCGATTCTTACACCCATGACCTGACCTTGATGATAGGATCAACGGTTGTTGCCTCTCGATCAGGTATCGGAGTATCTACTATAATCGATCTGACTGAGGGGGAAGAGGACGTCATTTATCAGGCGATTCCATCAGCATCTTCTGTAACAGTGACGTTGTACTGTCAGACAAAGGATGGCCAGACAAATATCGGTCCACCAACCGCAAAAAGTGTGATCGCTGCAGTTGGGGCATCGATTCTACCCACGATTGGAGCGGTTACTGATTCAGAGCTAACTAGTGTTGTTGGATCGATTGTTGGTAAATATGTGAAAGGCCTCTCGAATATCCGAATCGCAGTCACCGGAGCTGCAGGAGTCAAGCATTCAACCATAGTCAGTTACCTGATAAATTTTAACGGAGTGAATTACAATGCGGTGACGATCGATACCGGGATTATCAATTTTTATGGCAATGTCACAGTTGTCGGAAAGATCACCGACTCCAGAGGAAGAGTGGCAGAGAAGGCGATCACGCTAAATGCGCTTGATTACAGTGTGCCTAATCTTTCAACGTTCACAGTGAAACGATGTGGTTCAGACGGAACTCTAAATGAACTGGGTGTATATGCCAGTATCATCCGAACAGGTTCAGCTTCTAGTCTGATAAATAGCACTCAGCGGAACAGGATCCAGGCAAAGATCTATTCAAAATTAAGAACGGTAGAGACTTGGATACTGGTAAATACCCTGGCAGAAAGCGCTGATGTATCCGGGGCGGCAAGCAGTATACCTGTTGTTATTTCGGGGTATGATGCGGACAAATCCTATGATTTCAAGGTGGAGTTAATTGATAAGTTTAATACAACGATAGCACTGGCCATCATGTCAACAGCAGCTGTACCAATGGCTTGGTCAGATGTTGGCGTAGGAATCGGTAAGGTACCCGAAGCTGATAGAATACTGGATGTGAATGGGGATCTGACAGAAGTTTACTTTGATGGAGCTAATTTAAAAAGCTCCATTGTAAATCTGATTTATCCAGTGGGTTCGATTTATCTAAGTGTTACCAGTGTTTCACCTGCTACACTCTTTGGAGGCACATGGATTCAACTACAGGATCGGTTTTTGCTGGGAGCCGGTGCCACCTATATAAATAGTGCTACAGGAGGGGCAGCAACACACACTCTGACGCTAAGTGAAGCCCCAAGTCACTATCACACACCATTTTTATCGTATGGTTCAGCGGCAACAAGCAATGTAAACAATCATTATAAAATGCTTGGAGCTGAAGCCTCAAGAGGCGATTTAAGTGCTGCAGTGGATGATGAAAGTAGAATTTCAGCAACAGCAAAAGGCGGAGGACAAGCCCATAACAATATGCCGCCATATTTAGTAGCTTATATGTGGAAGCGCACAGCGTGATTATTAATAAAGAAATATAATTAACCAGGAGGAATACTAATGATGAAGAAAGACTTAACGTTTATTGGAATGAAAGGATCTGCTGTAAGAGCGGATCAAAATTTATTGAATTTAACAGGTGCAAAGCTTAAGGTCGATGGCGTATTTGGACCAAAGACAAAAACTGCTGCTTTGAAATTCCAGGAGTTACACGGACTTTATGGAGATGGGGTGATCGGGCCGATCACTAGGTATGAGCTGATGTTTTACAAATATCCACATTTCAACAAAGAGGAATTCAAGTGTCACTGTGGTGGCAGATACTGCAGTGGTTACCCTGTCCAGGTGAAGGAAGCGCTTCTGGTTCTTCTCGAAGAGATCAGAAAGGCTTGCGGGAATAAGCCGGTGACAATCAACCGTGGGATCAGCTGCACAAAGCACAATGCAACAATTCCTGGGGCAGCGAAAGATTCTCAGCATATCTATGGAACAGCAGCAGATATAACCGTTCCCGGTATAAGTGATAAAGAACTGGATCAGATATGCCTTCGTCTAAATCCAAATGGCGGAGTGGGAATATCTTATGGGAGGCATACGCATATCGATGCAAGGGGAGTAAAAGCCAGATGGTAATTAAATATAAATTATGAACACACACTTCTATTGGATAGAGGTGTTTTTTTAATCCTAAAAAAATGAAAGTGAGGATCAAACATGAAATCAATTTGGAACGCAATACAAGTAATTAGTAGTACATTAGGAGCCTACTTGGGATATTTTCTAGGGGGCTGGGATGGCTTTCTCTATGCCCTTATTACATTCGTCATCCTTGATTATGCAACAGGTGTGATGGTAGCCGTTCTAGCAAAGAAACTATCCAGCGAGGTTGGCTTTCGGGGGATCTTCAAGAAGGTGGTGATTTTTGCAATTGTAGCATTAGCACATATCATCGACTCGGAAATTCTGAAGAGTGGAGGCACGATAAGAACTGCTGTGGTCTTCTTCTATCTGGCGAATGAAGGAATCAGCATTTTAGAAAATGCTGGTAAGATCGGCCTTCCCGTGCCAAGAAAACTTAGGAATGTTATCGAAAAACTTAACCAAGAGGAAGAAATCAGCGGGTAAATATTGGAGATCAAAAGTTAAGAATAACTCCCATCTATCAACTTGACTATTAGGTCATTTAGAGTGATATATGGTACTAACAAGTTGATAGAAAGGAGCACGCGAATGGTTGTAAGAATCATTGAGCCAAGAATAAAAAATTTTGACAAAAAGAAAAGAGCTTGTGCTTACGTTCGAGTTTCAACGGAGTTTGAGAAGCAAAATGAATCCCTGGAAAACCAAACGGAGTATTATGAGACGAAGATTAAAGCTAACCCAAACCTCGAATTTGTTGCAATATTTTCAGATCGGGGCATTAGCGGAACGACAAAGAACAGACCTGAGTTTCAAAGGATGTTGGAAGCTTGCAGAGCTGGTCGGATCGATCTCATTTACACCAAGTCGATTTCCAGGCTCGCTAGAAACACCTTAGTGATGCTTGAAATTATCAGAGAACTTAAAGACCTAGGGGTAGGCATAATGTTCGAGCGGGAAAATATAAATACATTATCAGGGGACGGTGAGTTGATGCTCACCGTCCTTTCTTCATTTGCGGAGGAAGAAAGTCGAAGCACCAGTGAGAATATGAAATGGGGGATCAGAAAACGGTTTGAAGAAGGCAAATTAATGATCAACACCACTGGATTTCTAGGGTATGACAAAGATAATGAAGGAAATTTGGTCATCAATGAAGACCAGGCGGTTATTGTGAGGCGGATTTTTCAAGATTATTTGAGTGGAATTGGTGTCCATAAAATTGCTAAGGAACTAAATGATACGTCCGTCCCCACCATGAGAGGGGGCAGATGGCATAAGACTACAGTTTTAACAATACTAAAGAATGAAAAGTATAAGGGTGATGCTTTACTTCAAAAGACCTTTAGAAAAAATCATTTAAGTAAGTGCCCGACAATAAACAGAGGAGAGGTGGATAGTTTCTACATAGAAAGGAACCATCCGGCGATTATTGAAAGGGAATTTTGGGAAGCTGTCCAGTTGGAGATTGACCTGAGAGGCAAAGCTCGAGGTTTGAATAATGAAGATAAAGAAAAGTATCAAAACAGGTATCCCCTTTCAGGGATGTTATTTTGCTCTAAGTGTGGAGCTTACCTTAGAAGAGTCACCTCTACCAACAAAAAGACTTATGGACGGATTGAGTGGACCTGCAGTAATTATATAAATAATGGGAAGAAAGCCTGCTCAGGCACAGTAATATATGACACTATTGTTGAGGGTGAGAGTATCAAAGAACCCACAATAATTAAGGAGGAATATAGAAATGGCAAAAAACATTACATTTATACCAGCAAGAAATGACAGGGGAAATCTTGCAACCAGTCTAGCACCAAGGAAGAAGAGAGTCGCAGCTTATTGCAGAGTTTCAACGGATCAGCTTGAACAAAAATCAAGTTATTCCGCACAAGTTGAATTCTACTCGAATTACATCACTTCCAATCCTGATTATGAACTCGCAGGGATATTTGCTGATGAAGGACTCTCAGGAACAAGTACAAAGAAACGAGAGCAGTTCAACAGGATGATTGAAGAATGCAAAGTGGGCAAGATTGATATGCTGATCACGAAGTCCATATCCAGGTTTGCGAGAAATACGCTAGACTGCCTGAACTATGTCAGATTACTCAAGGATTTAGGGATTGGGATCATTTTCGAGAAGGAAAATATTGATACCTTGGACAGTAAGGGTGAAGTGCTTCTAAGCATCTTAAGCTCCCTGGCCCAGGATGAAAGCAGGTCGATTTCCGAGAATTGTACCTGGGGGATTAGACGCCGCTTTGAGCAAGGGAAGGTGCGTGTCAACCACACGAAGTTCTTAGGATACGATAAAGATCAGGAAGGAAACTTGGTTATCGATAAAAAGCAGGCTGAGATTGTAAAGCGGATTTATACCGACTTTCTAAACGGGAAAGGCACGACAAGGATTGCAAAGGAACTTGAAATGGAGAAAGTTCCAAAGTGGGATGGAGGCTATAAATGGTACGAGAGTAGTGTCAGAAAAATCCTAACCAATGAAAAATACAAAGGGGATGCGCTTCTACAAAAAACCTACACAGTCGATTTCTTAAGCAAAAAAAGAGCGGAGAATGATGGAGATGTTCCACAATACTATGTCGAGAATAGCCACCCAGCAATCATAGATAAAGACATTTGGGAAGCGGTCCAACTTGAGTTTGAGAGACGAAAGAAGTTTTCCGAAGAACATGGGATTCAAAAATATGAGCAATCCAATGACAAGAATCCATTCGCGAGTCGAGTTATATGTGGAAAATGTGGATTGGTGTATGGGAGAAAGGTATGGAACTCGACGGATTCACATAAAAGGCATATCTGGCAATGCAATAGCAAGTACAAAATAAAAGGTAAAATTTGCTGCGATAACAGGCACATTGATGAGAAAGATCTGGAGCAAGCGTTTGTTGAGGCTTTTAATGAGGTGGTTGAAAATAAGGCAGAATATATAGAAAAATGGATGAGAGATCTTGGTAGTAAGGATGTCTTGAAGAAAGTGACTGCAAAACGGTTTATTGGTATTTTTGAAGATGCGGATCCGATGAAGGAATTTGATGGTGAGATTTGGAGCAGATTGGGTGAAAATATAACAATCAATACTGACAAGGGTATCATTGTAAGACTTCTTGATGGAACGGAAATAGGCTAAGATTCACTATTTTATATGTTTTAGGAAGAAAGTTCACATTTTACTCAAAATAATATGAAATAAATATTGGGAATGAAGCTATGCTTATGATCTGAAACAACAATTTTGAGGAATCCGATGTATCATTTTGAAGTTTATTAACAAATGATTTTAAAATAATAATTCTAGATTGTTCTGCATGTGATTTATTTAATTTAAACCTGAATTTTTTTAAAGTTTATAATTAGTTAAGCTAAAACCTATCTTACAAACAAAAAGGACTATTGGATGTTTTGCATAAAAAAAAGTTGCAAAAAGATCATAAATTAGAAAAAATGTATTGACGTTTATATGTATAGACGTTATGATATTGTTATAAAATAGTTTAGAATACAAAATTGTATAAAATGGGTGAAGAAAATGAGTAATGTAATATATAAATTAGACAAATACAGCAAGATTCCCCTCTACTATCAATTAAATGAACAAATTTTGGATAATATCAAATCTGGCATGCTTAAACCCGGAGATTATTTACCTTCTGAAGAGGAAATGTGCAATAACCTAGGTTTAAGTAGGGGTACTGTGAGACAAGCAATAAATAATCTTGCTGAAAAAGGATATGTTTTTAGAGAAAGAGGTAAAGGAACACAAATAAAACCGCCAACATTGAATCATGATTTGGTAGGCGATTTTAGTTTTGCTAAAGGAATAAAAAAACTAGGAATGATTCCGACAACAAAAGTTTTAGAAGCAAGTATAGTTGTTGGAAAAAAGGGAATTACTGACAGACTTAATTTGAATTCAAAAGCAAAAGTATTCAAACTAAGCAGGGTTAGACTTGCTGATAATGAACCATGGATTTACGAGGATGCATATTTATCAGCGGATAAATTTCCAGGTATTGAGAAATTCGATTATGAGAGTAATTTAATCATCGATGTATTAGATGCCGAATACAGAACAATATTAACCAATATAAATGCTTATGTGGAACCAATTATTTTAGATAAAAAATTTGCAGAGATATTCGATGTAAAAGAAGGTATTTCTGGTCTGGTAATGGATCGTGTTTTATTTGCAGAAGAAAGCAAACCAATTGTTTATAGCCATGCATGCATCAGAGGTGATAGGTGTAGGTATTATTTCAAAATAGCTAGATAAGATAATTGCAGAAGTTAATTAAATATAATAATATGGTTATATGTCTATATGTCTATACATATAGACGATGTACTTGTTTATGAAAACGTTTAAAAATTTTAATGTTTAACGTTTTTGATTAAAAATAAATAATTTTATCCAAGGAGGAAAAAAGATGAGTCAAAGCTACGACTACAACGAATTAATTCAAGCAATCGTTGACGGGGAAGGAGAAGATGCTGTAGAGATTGTTGAAAAAGCTATCAAAGAAAATGTAGGGGTCCATGATATTCTTGAAAAGGGACTTGTACGAGGAATGAAAATTGTTTCTGATAAATATGACGCAAAAGAGTACTTTATACCAGATTTGGCAGCTGCTGCTCAAGCAATGCAAGATACTCTAGAAATTATCACTCCATTATTAAAACAAGCTGGGGGAGAAAAGAAAGGCGTTATTGTTTTAGGCGTTGTCAAGGCATGTAGTCAAGAAATAGGCAAAAATATTGTATCTGCCACATTAAGTGGTGCAGGGTTTGATGTGTTTGATCTAGGAGTTAATGTATCTCCAAAAACATTTGTAGATAAGGCTAAAGAAGTAAATGCAGATATAATTGCAATGGGATCGCCTATGATGCAAACTGTGAAATATTTTACTGAAGTTGATAAATTATTAAAAGATGAAAATATGAGAGATAGGGTAAAATTATTAGTTGGTGGTGCATCTACAAACCCCAAAACTGTTGAAGCAACAGGCGTAGATGCATGGGGAAAAGATGCTAGAGATGCAGTTCTGAAGGCAGAGGAATTGATAAAGCAATTAAGAAAATAGGAAGGGTGTGTATATTTATGAAAACAACCGAAAGAATAAATTATTTATCTGAAAAATTACATGAGAATGTACTAAATTCAAATGATTATTTAACTCCGCTTGAAAGATTCAATTGTGTTAATGTTCATAATGCTAAACCGGATAGATTAATGACATGGGCTTTTTATCGAGAGTATCCAAGATATCTGGAAAATTTAACTGTTAAAGATATAGAAACAGATTATTTAAAAGAATGTGAAAATATGTTAGCTGGGCTTGTTGAATTTGGATATGATACTATATGGACCAATGTAGATCCTTATTCTGTAACACCTGAAGCACTTGGATGTCAAATTGATATGCAAGAGGATGAAATTTCTGTTCCTATGGTAGGAGTTATAAATAAGCCAGAAGATTTGAAGAATCTGAAAAATATTGATCCTACAAAAGATGGACGACTTCCAGTTGTTCTAAATACAGTATCCTTATTAAGAGAAAAAATCGGTGATATTTATCCTGTTATTGGACACTGTAGTGGTCCGGTCTCTCTAGCTTCTTCATTAAGGGGGGCTACCAAATTCGTTATTGATATAAAGAAGAGACCAGAGTTTGTAGCAGAATTACTTGATTATTGTGCAGATCAAACGATACTTATTGGTAAGGCTTTATTAGATCGAGGTGCAATTGGTGTGTCAATGGCGGATGCAACTGGTTCACCGTCTGTGTGCAGTAGCCAACAATATAGTGAGTTGTTTATGCCCGCATATAGAAAAATACAAAAAGCATTAGGACATTTAACTCCACCTGGAGTCAGATGGCATTCGCAATCAGGAATTGATGAATTAGCGGATATAAAAAGTTTTGTAGAGGAGTCCTGTGAAGCGGGTAATACAGTCTTTCATGTCGCAACACCTTGGGCACTTAATTGTGATATTAGAGCGATACTAGAAATTTTAAAAAGTTATGGTGCTTGTTTGTGGTTTGGTATGGCACCAGCAATATTTGCATCAATGACACCAGATGAGATGGATGCAACAGTAAAGGAATATATTGGTAAATATGCTAAAGGATACGAAGGTAACTTCTTAATGGGGCCTAACATGTTGAATGATACATCTAAACCGGAATTAGTAAAGGCTTGGATGAATGCAATGAAAAAATATGGTACTTGCTAAGTTGAAATTTAACAAATCAACAGGTAATGTAGAGCACATTCAATATTTTTAAGACAATCTAGAATTAAAAGATTATGAAAATCTCGTGTTAGGAGATAATTTGAATCAAATGGTATATGTGTATATGTATAGACAAATACACATATACACATTTTAAAGATATTTTAGCGGAACTTATTGGATGCGATACTGCAATTTGTTGATTAATTGATGGAAGGATTTCTGAAAATAATTAGTGATTTTATATAAATTCATCTAGCGGACAACACAATATAATTAATATAGTAGGAGGTTAATATGGAGAAATACAAGGATTTAGAAAGGAAATTTAATTTAGGAGATGTAATGATAGGTGGAAATTACGGTGAAATACCGACAGTTATGATCGGAAGCATATTTTATATGCATCATAAAATTGTTAAGGATGCTGAAACTGGAAAATTCGATGAACCTGCAGCAGCTGATTTAATCCAAAATTGCGAGCGACTTTCAGAAAAGCTTGGTATTAGATTCATGTTAGACGTAATTGGTAATACATCTCAAGCGCTTGTGAACTATATAAAGTTTATAAAGAAAGTTACTGTCGCCCCTGTATTATTAAATTCAACATTGTCAGAGACCAGAATCGAAGCCCTAATGTCGTTAGCAGATTTAGGAATTTTAGATAATGTAGTCTACAATTCGATAAATGCATTTAGCTCAGATATTGAAATGGAAGCTTTATCTACACTGCCAATAGAAACTGCAGTGGTTCAGGCATATAATCCTGGTAGCAAAAAAATTGAT